>JBGSNB010000116.1:0-2013 GCA_041739835.1 Parvularculaceae bacterium
GCCCCTGCGCGGCGATCGAGGGCGCCGCGCCGCGCCCGCTGCGGGAATGCGCCTATCGGTCCGGCGTCAACATGGTGATGGTCGCGCTGACCGGAAACTACAAATCCGATCAGGTTCATACGCCGACCCTGCTGGAACGGCTCGGCCGGCAATGAGCGCAATCGCCCTTGAGCCGAGCTTCCCGATCGCGGTCATCGCAATCGTCGGCGCGATGGCCGCGCTGGCGTCGATCCTGTCGATTTTGCGCGCGCCAAGAAGCGCGCCAATGCGGCTGATTGCGCTCACGGCGCTGATGGGGCTCCTGCTCAATCCGCAATTGCGTGTCGCCGAGCGCACGCCGCTTGACGACCTTGTCGTGCTTCTGGTCGACGAGAGCGCCAGCAACCGCCTTGACGGCCGTGCTGAGGCGACCACGGCGGCGGCGGCGGCGATTGAAAGCCGATTGGCGGCGCTCGGACAGGTCGAGATCGTGCGATCAGCCGTCGGCGGGACCGATGAATCGCGACTCGCCGAAGCGATCGTGACCGCGATCAGCGACAATCCGCGGGCGCGTCTCGCCGGCATCTTCATCGTCACCGACGGACAAGCGACCGATCGCCCGGCGACTGACCGCCTCAATGTCGGCGTGCCGATCCATGTGCTTTCGACCGGGCGCGATGGCGAGATCGACCGCAAGGTGACCCTGGTGAAATCGCCGCGCTACGGCATCGTCCGCGAAGGCGCTGAGATCAGCTTTCGGATCGATGATCTCGGTCGCGACGAAATTGCGCTCGAAGGCCGCGGACAGGTCGACGTCACTCTTCGCGTCGACGGCGAGGAAGTGCTGCGGCAGCCGGTGCCGGTCGGCGCCGAGGTCTCCTTCACGGCACCGTTGCCGCGCCCCGGACGCAGCATTGTCGAACTTGAAGCCGAGGCCGCCGATGGCGAATTGACCGCGCGCAACAATATCGCGGTGCTGCCGATCTCAGCGATCCGCGACCGGCTGCGGGTGCTGCTGATATCCGGCGAGCCGCATGCCGGCGAGCGCGTCTGGCGAAACCTGCTGAAATCGGACCCCGCGATCGACCTGGTGCATTTCACGATTCTTCGCCCGATCGAAAAAGCGCAAAGTGACAGCGCGCTCGAGCGCGAACTCGCGCTGATTGAATTTCCGCAGGATGAACTCTTCATAGAAAAGCTAGCGGAATTCGATCTCGTCATCTTCGACCGCTATACTTATCGAGGCGTTCTCAATTCCTATCACTTTGACAACCTGGCGCGGTATGTCGAAGGCGGCGGTGCGGTGCTCGTCTCCTCCGGGCCGGAATTCAGCGGCTATCTGAGCCTTGCGGCGCGGCGCAATTTCGCGTTCATCCTGCCAGCGATGCCGAGCGGCGCGGGTCTCGACGAAGCATTTCGTCCGAAGCTGAGCGACATCGGCAAACGCCACCCTGTTGCGGCGGATCTGCCAGAACAGGAGTTCTGGGGCCGCTGGCTGCGCATCATGCCGGTCAATGTCCGCTCAGGCCAGACATTGATGACCGGCGCCGGCGACTTGCCTTTGCTAGTTCTCGACCGGGTCGGCGAAGGCCGGGTCGGCCTCCTGCAGTCGGACCATGTCTGGCTGTGGGCGCGCGGGTTTGACGGCGGCGGTCCGCATGCGGAGCTGTTGCGGCGGATCGCGCACTGGCTGATGAAGGAGCCGGATCTCGAAGAGGAGCAATTGCTGCTGTCGGAGGCCGGCGAGGACCTCGTGATCGAGCGGCGCACGATTGCGGACGATGCGCCGCCGGTTGCGCTTACGCTGCCCGACGCGGGTGTCGTCGAACTCGGTCTGGAGAAGGCTGCGCCCGGCGTCTTCAAGGCGCGCCTCGAAAACGCGCCGGACGGGCTCTATCGCGCGAAGTCGGGTGACCTCTTCGCCATCGCCGCCGTCGGCCTCGCCGCGCCGCCGGAATATGAAAATGTCGTCTCGACCTTTAACCGGCTGGCGCCTGCGAGCGAGGCGACGAAGGGCGGCGTATTCCGCCTTCG
>JBGSNB010000028.1:0-1587 GCA_041739835.1 Parvularculaceae bacterium
CGATCAGCGCATCGGTCTCGCCGGCGAGCGCCGAGACGACGGCGACGACTTTGCGGCCGTCCCGCACATGGCGGTAGATCTCGCTGGCGACGGCGGGGAGATCGCTCCGCGTGCGCAGCACTGAAGAGCCGAATTTGAGGACGACGATCGCGGCGCGTTTCGCCTCGTCATTGGCGGCAGCGGGCGAGAGATCATACTTAACACGCATGGGCTTCACCCTGTTTTCGAAGATAAGCGACATTGGCGGCGGACGGCGCAGCGACGCTGTCGAGCGCGGTGAAAATATCGCGAAGGAGATCTTGCGGATGTTCAAGTCCGACGGAAAGACGGACGAGACGATTGGAGATCCCGGCTCTTTCGCGCGCTTCTGGCGTCATCGACGCATGCGTCATTGTCGCCGGCGTGCAGGCGAGGCTTTCAAAGCCGCCGAGCGATTCGGCGATGGTGAAAATATTGAGCGCGCGCAGGACGCCGATGACATCGACGCCATCGGCGAATTCGACGCTCAGCATGGCGCCAAAGCCCTTTTGCTGCTGGCGGGCGATGTCGTGCCCCGGATGCGAGGAAAGCCCCGGATAATAGACGCGCGCCACACGCGCGTCGCTGTCGAGCGCGGCGACGATCGCCTCCGCGCTTTCCTGCTGGCGCGCGAGGCGCGCAAACAGCGTTCTAAGTCCCCGCAGAGTCAGGAAACTATCGAACGGCGCGCCGGTGACGCCGGTGCAATTCGCCCACCAGGCAAGCTCGTCGCCGAGCGCTTTGTCGCGGGCTAGCACGGCGCCGCCGACAATATCGCTGTGGCCGTTGATATATTTCGTCGTCGAATGAATGACGAGATCGCAGCCGAGCGACAGCGGCTGCTGCAGCGCCGGCGACAGGAACGTGTTGTCGGCGACGACCATCGCGCCCGCCGCCTTCGCCGCTTCGGCGACGCCAGCGATATCGGTGATGCGCAGCAGCGGATTGCTCGGCGTTTCGATGAGCACGAGTTTGGGCTTTTTCGCGAGCGCCGCGGCGAGCGCTGACGGGTCGGTCTGGTTCACGAACTCGACCGCGAAATGGCCGCGGCGGGCGCGCGCCGACAACAAACGAAACGTGCCGCCATAACAATCATGCGGCGCAATCACGAGGTCGCCCGGATTGACGAGATTGAGCGGCAGGTCGACCGCCGCCATGCCGGACGCGGTGATGACGCCGCGCGCGGCCCCCTCAAGATCGGCAAGCGCGCGCTCAAGCTCGCTGCGCGTCGGGTTTCCCGAGCGCGAATAGTCGAAAGCCGGCTTTTCCTCCGGATCGCGCCAGCCATAGGTCGCCGACAGGTGCAATGGCGGCGACACGCCGCGATAGGTCGGATCAGCGGCGACGCCGGCGGCGGCGACAATCGTTTCGGGGCGGAGCGTCTGGGTCATGGCCGTTCTTCCTCGATGAATGATTTGATGACGGGGCCGATGGTCGCGGCTTCCTTCAGGAACGCGTCGTGGCCGTAGAGCGATGGGAACTCGGCATAGGCGCCGCGCCGGACTTGCGCCGCAAGCCGGCGGATATCCGCCGCCGGAACCAGCCGGTCGCTCGCCGACGCCAGGAACA
>JBGSNB010000127.1:0-10391 GCA_041739835.1 Parvularculaceae bacterium
GCGCTGACTGCCCGCATCCGGGAGAACGGCATGCCGCATGCGGTGATCGCCCACCATCCCGCGGGCCAGTTCGACTTCGACGCGATGGTGGCGAAAGCGCGCGCATGGACGGGCCTTGAAGGGCGCGACCTCGCGAAGGAAGTCTCAACCCTGCAATCCTATTCGCATACGGAAACCGCGTGGCGCTGGGACAAGGGCTATGGTCGCGCCGACGGACAGGGCCCGCATGTCGTCGTTATCGATTACGGCGTCAAACGCAACATCCTGCGGCTCCTCGCCGACGAGGGCGCGCGCGTCACTGTGATGCCGGCGAGCGCCAGCTTCGACGAAATCATGGCGAAAAGGCCGGACGGCGTCGTCTTGTCGAACGGGCCCGGCGATCCCGCCGCGACCGGCGCCTATGCGATCCCGGTCATCCGTGAACTGATCAAACGTCAGGTGCCGACGCTCGGCATTTGTCTTGGCCACCAGATGCTGGCGCTCGCCGCCGGCGCGAAGACGATGAAGATGGCGCAGGGCCATCACGGCGCGAACCATCCGGTGAAGGACCTTTCGACCGGCAAGGTCGAGATCGTCTCGATGAACCACGGCTTCACCGTCGACGCCGCATCCCTCCCCGCCAATGTCGAGCCGACCTTCACCTCGCTCTTCGACGGCAGCAATTCCGGCATTCGCCTGAAAGATGCCCCGGCTTTCTCGGTGCAGCACCACCCGGAAGCCTCGCCCGGGCCGCAGGACAGTTTCGGGGTGTTCAGAAAGTTCGTCGGCGGGCTGAAGGCTGCGTAGGCGGCTGCCGCGTCTCGTCACAGGCAAAATTCCCGTGGCGGGAGGCAGTCCGGACAAGCCAATCGGTTTTCGCGAAGTGGTTGTCCGCTCAGGCGGGCCGAAGATTGTCGATCAGGCGGTGCGCTTTGCGCCCGCCGCGTTCGACCGCGACTGCCGGATCGGTTGCTAGCAGCCGTCTCGCCAGTTCGACGGCGCGGATGGCGAGTTGGCCGGCGCCATCGTGCAATTCCTTGGAATCGCGCACAGCTGACATGTTGTTCTCCATATCCTCCGCCGACCATCCGCGCGAATGCGCGATGTAGGGAAATTGCGGGAAATGAAAGCCGAGCTCAGCGAAAAAACCTAGCATCTGGCCGGCCACACCTTGCACATTGTCCTGGCCGCCGACGATGATGAAGCTCGCGACCTTGTTGCGGATCAGCGCGCGGTTGTGGGTTGTTACTTGGTTCTGAATGCAATTGAGCCGCTCGGCCATTTTGAAGTAGAGCGACGAGGCTTGCCCCCAACGGATCGGCGTCGCAATCAGCACGACATCCGCCCAGTGCACTAGCGCTTCATAAACCCCCGTCAATTCGTCCTTGTCGTCCATCTGGGTGATGGAGCAGGGCCAGGTGCGGGCGCGCGCCGCCTTTGAGTAGAAACCTTCACAGGTGCGAAATTGCAATTGACTGAGTTTGATGAGTTGCGTTTCGCAACCATGCGCCTTCGCTGCAACCAACGCCGACTCCAAAAGGTGATCGGACCCAGAATAACGCGGCGCGTCCTTTTGCATCGCCGTTGTTGAGAGCCCGACGACCCTGACCGAACCTTCGACACGTGACACTGGCCGCGCCAATGGGTGCGGCTCGTGCGTAGTTTTGGTGCGCTTCGTTGCCGCCTTGATGTTGACGAGGACGCGACCGTTCTCGACCCTTACCGGAAAAGCAGGCACGGCGTCGGCTTCGGATCCCGGCTCGCCAATGCCCGTTCGCCGGTGAAATTTCCATTGGTGCCAGGGACAGACGATATATTCCCCGGCAAGCGTTCCCTCTCCCAAAGGGCCGCCGACATGATTGCAGGCGCTGTGAACCGCACCGAACGTCCCGTCGACGCAAGACAGCGCAATCGGCACGGCTTCCGCGACAATACGCTGCAGCGGGCGCCGAGCGAGAGCCTCCGCGCTGCCGAGATCGGTCCATTCTTCATCCATGCACTTTCTCCCGTGCCATCGATCCATATCCCAATGGGCTCTGTAAGCTTTATGTAAAGGTGTCCGGTCGCTGGCCGACAGACAGCGAACGGCGATTACCTGTCGGTCAATTACCCTTGGGCATCTTGTATGTGCATGCTTTATACGTATACTAATTGCACAAAACCGGAGAAGTTCGTGAAAACGCGGCCAGGCAATGAGGCTCCTGTTCGACAGCGGGTCAACCTGACGATCCGCGCCGATGTGATTGCCGCGGCCAAAGAACTCGGCCTCAACGCCTCGAAGGCGGCGGAAGCCGGCATCGCTGAAGCTGTCCGCAGCGCGCGTGAAGCCGAGTGGCGGCGCGACAACAAGGCCGCGATCGACGCGCACAATGATCGTGTCGGGCGGGACGGGCCGGCGATCATCGCCGAGTGGACGAGGTCGGCCTGGAAATCGAATGGCGCGATTTGACGTCTATCGGTTTCCGAGCCCCGAAGCGCCGCTGGTTGTCGACGTGCAGGCGAATGTTCTGAGCGAACTCAATAGCCGCGTCGTCGTGCCCTTGGCGCCAAGAAAGGCCGCGGCGCGGGAAGCTCTGCCGCGCCTGAAACCGGTAATCCGCCTGCTTGGCGAAGAGTTTGTTTTCCTGCCGACCGATATTGCTGTCGTGCCGTCGGGCGTGCTGCGCGAGCCGGTCGCCAATCTCGAGGTGGCGCACGGCGACGAGATCACGGCGGCCCTCGACTTCCTGTTCCGGGGCTTTTGATCGGCCTGACCCCGCCCCCTCGCCAAAGGGGGAAACCCCCGCTATATCCCCGCGCGACCAATTCCCTTTTTCGAGTAACGACTTATGAAAATCGCCGGCAACGCCATCCGTCAGGGCATGGTGATCATGTACAAGGACAAGCTCTGCCTCGTCATCAAGGCCGAGCACCGGACGCCAGGCAATCTGCGCGCCTTCAACCAGATCGAGATGCAGGACATCCAGTCCGGCACGAAATACAATGACCGCTTCTCCGCCTCGGAAACCGTCGAGCGCGCGCGCCTCGAACAGAAGGACCACCAGTTCCTTTACGAGGAAGGCGATCATCTCGTGTTCATGGACAGCGAGAGCTACGAGCAGGCGCATATCCTGAAATCGCTGGTCGGCGAGCAGGCGGCGTTCCTCGAGCCGAACATGAAGGTGATTATCGAGAGCCATGAGGGCCGGCCGCTGTCGGTTGAAATGCCCGAGACGACGATCGCGCGGATCAAGGAAACCGAGCCTACGACGAAAGGCCAGACCGCCTCCTCGTCCTACAAGCCGGCTATTCTCGAGAACGGTGTTCGCGTGATGATCCCGCCTTATCTCGGCGAGGGCGAGCGCATCGTCGTCCGCATCGCCGACCAGGAATATGTGGAGCGCGCGAAGGACTGATGGACGTTGCGCCTCCCTTCACCGTCCAGATTGTGCCGGTGACGCCGTTCCAGCAGAACTGCTCGATCATCCGGGCGGCGTCGGGCAAGGCCGCGGTCGTCGATCCCGGCGGCGAGCCGGACAAGATCATGGCGGCGGTGGCGAAAATGGACGCAAGGATCGAAAAGATCTGGCTGACGCATGGGCATCTCGACCATGCGGGCGCCGCCGAGGAGATCAAACGGCGCACTGGCGCGCCGATCGAGGGCCCGCAAAAGGAAGAAGTCTTCTGGCTCTCGCAGATCCGCGAGTCCTGGCGCAAATTCGGCATCGAAGACGGCGAAGACTGCACGCCGGACAGGTGGCTTGAAGACGGCGACACGCTCGACCTCGACCGCGTCATCTTCGAGACGGTCTACACACCGGGCCATACTCCCGGCCATGTCGTCATTTTTAACCGCGAAGCGAAGATCGCCTTTGTCGGCGACGTTCTTTTCGCCGGCTCGATCGGCCGCACGGACTTTCCGCGCGGCGATCACGCGACGCTGATCCGCTCGATCACCGAAAAGCTCTGGCCCCTGGGAGATGACATGCGCTTCGTGCCGGGGCACGGACCGATCTCGACCTTCGGCCGCGAGCGGCAGTCAAATCCCTTCGTCGCCGACAGCATCACCGGCTATGGCGGCGCGGCGACGTCCGCGCCGGACGAAATCGCCCAGAAAACGACCAAGCGCTGGCAGTAATCCGCCCGGCTCCCTTAACCAATTCGCCGCAATTTCCATGGAAAATAGGCGCCTCGTCCGAGGGAGGAAGCCATGGGATTTTCACTATTCAAGAAGAAAGCTCAGCCCGCCATGGGCTCGTGCGAAGCCAATAACGGCGTCCGCGCGCAGCTCGCGCGCATGGGCGACGACGGCGTCGCCGTTCGCCATGTCGTCCACTACGCTTACCCCGAACCTGACGCCGACATGGCGGCGCGGGCGGAACTCGTCGAAGCGCTGGCGGCGCGCGGCTACGAGGTCTCGGACGCGGTCAATCTGAACGGCGTCGTGTTCGAGCACCATCGCTCGGTCGCGCCGGTCGATTTCGACGCGGTGACGACCGAACTGAAGGAATGGTTCGCGGCGCGCGGCTGGGACTATGACGGCTGGGAATGCGCCGTCGTGCAAGGCGGCAAGTAGCCCGCTTCAGTCCTTCCCATCGCGGAACATCGCCGCGGCGGCGATCGTGCGCTGCGCGACCGTCAGCAGGCAGAGGATCGCGTAGATCGTCGCGATCGTGGGGAACCATCCGGGCGCAAGGCACATCAGGATGAAGACGGCAATCGTCTCCGTTCCCTCGGCGATGCCGGTCGAATAGAAAAAACTCTTCTTCCCATGCGCCGCGGTTTCAAGGCCGCGCTTGGCCGCGATTGTCGCGAAGGCGAGGAAGCTGACGCCGGTCAAGGTGAAGCTCGCGACCAGCAGCAGCGCGAAGGGCGCATTTTCCGGATTGGCGAAGCCAAAGCCGACCGGAACCGCGACATAGAAAACGAAATCGACGAGAATATCGAGATAGCCGCCGAAATCCGTCGTCGTCGTGGCGCGCGCGACCGCGCCGTCGAGCCCGTCAAGGAGGCGGCTCGCCAGGATCAGCGCAAGTCCCCAGCCGTAGCGACCCTCGGCGATCAGCACGCCCGCAAGGACGCCAAGAACGCCGCCGGCGATGGTGATCTGGTTCGCGCCGACGCCGGTGCGCGCGACGAAGCGGCCGAGGCGATTGAGCGGCGGATCTATGAAAGGGCGTAGGCGCGCGTCGAACATTGCCGCCCTACCCGACCGTCACAAGGCCGATGACGGCGCCCGTCATCGCCGAGGCGCAGTTGCCTGCGACCCAGGATTTCATGCCGAGCGCCGCGACATCGCCGCGCCGCGACGGCGCCAGCGTCGAGATCGTCGACACCAGGAGGCCGACGCTCGCAAGATTGGCGAAGCCGCACAACGCATAGGTGACGATCAACTGCGAGCGCGGCGCGAAGGTTCCGGCCGGCAGTGCCGCCAATTCGAGATAGGCGACATATTCATTGAGGATCGCTTTCGTCCCCATCAGCGCGCCTGCCTCGCCGGACTCGGCCCAGGGGACGCCCAATGCCCACATCGCCGGCGAAAACAGCCAGCCAAAAACCCGCTTCAGCGTCACCGCCTCGCCGCCGACGTCAGGCAACGCCGCCAGCATCTGGTCTCCAAGCGCGACCAGCGCAAACATCACGATAATGACGCCGATCACGGCGAGGAAGAGCTGCACGCCGTCCATCGTGCCGCGGATGATCGCATCGATCGAGTTCAGATATTTGAGGTCGGCCCCCGAAACGCTCGCGGCGGTCGCGCCCTCGCCCGGAACCATCAGCCGCGCGATCAGCACCGCCGCGGGGAGCGAGATCAGCGACGCCGAAATCATGTGCGCGACGGCGTTCGGCACCGCCGTCGACAGCGTTTGCGCATAGAGGACGAGCACGGCGCCCGAAATCGTCGACATCGCGAGCACCATCACCGCGAACAATTCGCTGCGCGACATCTTCTCGAAATAGGCGCGCACGACCAGCGGCGATTCAACGACGCCGAGAAAAATATTCGCGCCGCCGGAAAGCCCGACAACGCCGGAAACGCCAAGCGTCCGCTGCATCGCCCAGGATAGGCCGCGCACGATTTGCGCAAATATGCCCCAATGCCAGAACAGGGCGGCGAGCGCCGAAAAGACGATGACCAGCGGCAGGATCTGGAACGCGATGATCAAGGGCGGGCCGACGCCCTCTTTTAGCACGAAGGGCAGAGGCGCGCCGCCCGTATAGCCGAACATGTAGCTCGACCCGACCAGCGTCGCTTTCTCGACCGCCGCGACCGCGTGATTGGCGAGCGATATGAAGTCCCAGACGAAGGGCGCGCGCGTGATGACAAGCGCCAGCGCGATCTGCATGCCGACCGCGCCGAGGATCCAGCGCCAGCCCGGCCGCGCCCGCCGGTCCTCCGAAAGCCCAAAAGCGAGAAGCAGGATCAGCGCAAGGCCGATGAGGCCCTGCCCTTGCGCGAGAATATTCATCCGGGTTGGCCCTCATGCCGCCGCGGCGTCGATCGATAGAGGGCGCGAGCGCTTACTTCAATGCGCGAATGCGTGAAGGCGCCTAATTCGTCACGCGCCGCAGGCGGACGAAATGCTCGTCCCAGCCGGCGTCGTGATCGGCGGCGTGCGCGAAGGCCTTTTCGCCAAGCTTTTCCCAGCCGGTGTGGGTGAGCGTCAGCATCGTGCCGCCGTCAAACTCCTCGAGCTCCCAGACGCAGAGCGTTTCAACGCCGGCGATCCATTGATGCGTGAACGTGTGCACAAGGCGCCGCGGCGGGTTCATTTCCTTGACCGCGCCCCAGCAAAGCCGCTCGCCTTCCTTGCCATAGGAGTTGGTGAGAAGCGTCAACGCGCCGCCCGGCGCAAGATCCGCCGCCGCCGCGTGAAACCACAGCGCCAGCCTGTCCTTCTCGGTCAGGAACCGCCAGACATGCGCGCGCGGCGCCTTTAGGAAGATCGTCTTCACCAGTTTCATTTCGGTCATCAGCGTTTCTCCACTTCGGCTTTGAGCTTGGCGAGGCGCGCGTCCCAGAAGCGGTCGAAGGCGTTCAGCCAGTCGGCGGCGCGGCGCAACGCCTCGGGATTGAGGATGTTGATCCGTTCACGCCCTTTCACCGCGATGCGGATGACATCGCCCTCCTCGAGGATCTTCAGGTGCTTGACGACCGCCGGCCGCGACATATCGAAATTCGACGCGACCTCGGCGATCGTCATCGGCCGCTCGGCGAGCATCGCAATGATGGCGCGCCGCGTCGGATCGGCAAGCGCGCGAAACACGGGTTGGGGCTGGCGCATATGAAACCTTATGGTTCTGTACTTATAGAACCATAAGGTTATATGTCAAGCGGGTCGAGCGCTGCGCCGGCGTCATGGTCGCCTGCCCCTCGCGTCATGCGTCACCGTCGCGCCGGCGGCGGTCACATATTTGTTCAGAAGGTCCGACGCATAGGCGTTGGTGAAGTTCGCCGGATGCGTCCAGTCATAGGCGGCGTTGGTCGTCGTCTCCGACGCGATCTGCGACGCCGGGTTATAGGCGAACGCGTTGGCAAGGTCGTCCGCCGTCCCCGCCGCATTCTGCGTCAGCGACGACAATCGCGACGCGTCGAAGCCGTAGCTCGTGACATTGCCGTTGCCGCGCGTCAGGCTCGTCCGCCGCCCGAGATTGTCAGTGGCGAAGGTCGCCAGAACCCCGACCCCCGAGGTCGCGCCGTTCTCGCGGATCGCCGTCGCCGCGCCGGAGAGATCATAGTCGTAATCGACATAATAGCCGCCGGGATAGGTCAGCCGCGTGCGCCGCCCCGCCGCGTCATTTTCAGCGTAGGCGTCGCAGGCATTCTTGCCGGTGAAGTGGCCTCCGTCACCGTTCGTCGGTCAATGAAACGCCTTCGATCTTCGATAATCCTTCCCTTATCACTTCCGAAAGTCTGGTAAGCTCTTCATCGCTCGGACGCGCCAAGGGATCGATCGCTTTGTAGATGCCGACAGACAAGTAGTTGCTTTCTGTATTATTGATGGCGTGAATTCGAAAGCGACGATTTCTCATCATAACCAAGAATTCGGGCCCTTCCTCCGTGTACATATCTTTAACGACGATTTGAAAATCATGCGTATCAGACAGGCTGCGGAACAGGCGGACAATTTCGTCTCTTAGTTCCGGCCTGATTTCTGCATCTATGGATCGACTGGGCAACGGATCGTAGTTCTTCACCCAGTTTCCATCGCAGGCTGTCGCCGTCAACAGCAGCGTTGCAATCAACAACACAATCGCCCTCAACACAAATTCTCCTATTCAACTCTCGGTTCTGAAAAGCCTTCCGCAAGCGCTTCTCGACCTTCCGGTATGACACGCCTCGATTCACTTGCATTCTGGAAAAATCTCCGCAAGCGCATCACGGAACATCGCATGCATGTCATCAAAAATTCTTGGCCCCTCAGAGTAGTTCAAGATTGCAGGCAGCAAGCCATAAATATGTACCCCTTCACCGCGTGCAGTTATCCAAATTTCTCCAGATGGTAGGCGAACGATCTCCTGCCGTACTCTCCCATCGAAAAACAAGTGAAACCCGGTGGTGGTATTAATGCCCGAAAGGCCATCGGGGTCGAAAACTGTGTTGACGCTCCCGCCAGGCAATGGCGTATTGGTAAAAGGGAAATTTTTGGTCGGATCTGTCACGGGATTGGTGCTTCCGCTTCGAACTGGAGAGGGCGTCCGGCTTGGCGCCATATGGGCGGAAAGCAATTCCGCAAGAAGTTCATTTGGGATCATTGGGCCGCCAGTGGCGGAGCATAGTTGATTGGCGGTATTATACCTATGCGAATAGTGGCCTGTCCCCTGTTTAAACGACACCGAGATAAGGTGATTCAATCGAACTGAGCCGCTCTCCAATCCCGGCTGAGACCTGCGCCCTATTGTTTTTCCTTTGAAATCCGCGCCCGGGATTTTCTTGCCTCCGAGCCTTTCCCCTGCCGGCGGTTTCCCCTATGAGACCCGCTTAGCCGAAAAGTCGAAACAGGCGCCGGGGCGGGAAACGCCGCTTCCGGCGCGCCCGCGCGCGAGTTCTGATGCCCAAACGCACTGACATTTCCTCGATCCTCATCATCGGCGCCGGGCCGATCGTCATCGGCCAGGCTTGCGAATTCGATTATTCGGGCGTGCAGGCGGTCAAGGCGCTGAAGGAGGAAGGCTACCGCGTCATCCTCGTCAATTCGAACCCGGCGACGATCATGACCGACCCGGAGCTCGCCGACGCCACCTATGTCGAGCCGATCTCGGTCGATTTCGTCGAGAAGATCATCGCGCGCGAGCGGCCAGACGCGCTCTTGCCGACAATGGGCGGGCAGACGGCGCTCAATTGCGCGCTCGATCTTGAGCGCGCCGGCATCCTTGAAAAATACGGCGTCGAGATGATCGGCGCCAAGGCCGACGTCATCGAAAAGGCGGAGGACCGCGCGAAATTCCGCAAGGCGATGGACGCGATCGGCCTTGAAAGCCCGCGTTCGGCGATCGCCTCCTCGCCGCCGATCGTCAAGGACGGCAAGATTGTCGGTCATGACCGCGCGAGCGCCGTCCTGCAGGCGCTCGCCGCGCTCGACGAGATTGGCCTCCCCGCCATCATTCGCCCGGCCTATACGCTCGGCGGCACCGGCGGCGGCATCGCCTATAACCGCGAGGAATATGAGCAGATCGTCCGTAGCGGGATCGAAGCCTCGCCGGTCGGCCAGGTGCTGATCGACGAGAGCCTGCTCGGCTGGAAGGAATACGAGATGGAAGTCGTCCGCGATCGCGCGGACAATTGCGTCATCATCTGCTCGATAGAGAATGTCGATCCGATGGGCGTTCACACCGGCGATTCGATCACCGTCGCGCCGGCGCTGACGCTGACCGACAAGGAATTCCAGATCATGCGCAACGCGTCGATCGCGGTGATGCGCGAGATCGGAGTCGAGACCGGCGGCTCGAATGTGCAATTCGCGATCAACCCCGACACCGGGCGCCTTGTCGTCATCGAGATGAACCCGCGCGTCTCGCGCTCCTCCGCGCTCGCCTCGAAGGCGACCGGCTTTCCGATCGCGCGCATCGCCGCCAAGCTTGCGGTCGGCTATACGCTCGACGAGCTTGAGAACGACATCACCGGCGCGACGCCCGCCGCCTTCGAGCCGACGATCGATTATGTCGTCACCAAGATCCCGCGCTTCGCCTTTGAAAAGTTTCCAGGATCTGAGCCTTACCTGACGACCGCGATGAAGTCGGTCGGCGAGGCGATGGCGATCGGCCGATGCTTCCAGGAATCGCTGCAAAAGGCGCTGCGCTCGCTCGAAACCGGCCTTAGCGGGCTCGACCCGATCGAAATTCCGGGGATCGGCGGCGACGATGACGCGAACGCGATCAGGGCCGCCCTCGCCGCCTCGACGCCGGACCGCATCCGCGTCGCGGCGCAGGCG
>JBGSNB010000117.1:0-10716 GCA_041739835.1 Parvularculaceae bacterium
CGGCGGCATTGCGGCGCGGCGGATCAACGCCCGCCTGCTGCTTGTCGCGGCCTTGCTGGCGAATGTCGTCGGGATGACGGCGCTGACCTACGCCGACGCTTTGCCTCTTGCGATCCTGTTCGCCGCATTTGACGGTTTCGCCTTCGGCATGGCGCTGTTCGCGACGACCGCCCTGTTGATCGATTATTTCGGTTTGAAGAATAGCCCCGCGCTTCTCGGCGCCGCGAACCTTGCCGCGACCATCGCCATGCTGGGGCCGACGATCGCCGGACAGACGGCCGACCAATGGGGCAGCTTTGCGCCGATCTTCCTGATCTATGCCGGGGCGGCGTTGATCGCCGCGCTCGCGGTCTGCGCGATGAAAGACCCGAACCGAAATTGACGCGGCGAACTGCCAAGAAAAAGGGCGGCCCGTAGGCCGCCCTTGATTGTCTGCGTGCAGACGCTTCTTAGAACTCGTAGCGGAATCCAAACTGGATCGCCCAGACCGACGGATCAACGACCGTCTCGAGTTGCGGATCCTTGAAGCTGCGCAGCCGGTACTGGCCGCCGGCTATACTGCTGAAGTCAATCACCTCAACACCCTCGGTAACGTTGCCGCGGTTGAAACGCTCAAAAACGTTCATCCCGTCATCGATCAGGTTCAGCGCATTTTCGATATCCACATAAATCTGCGCCCGATGCCCGCCGAAGAATCCGGGAAGATCCTGCGCGAACCGGATATCGAGATCCTTGAACCAGGGATCCTTGAATGCGTTGCGCGGCGCGATCCCGCCGGCATATTTGTTGAGGCCGCTCCGCTCGAGGAAATCAAAATAGGCGGCAATATCGCCAGCGCTCATGGAGGCCGTGTTGATCAAGGGATCAGTCGGACCCGTCGGCACATAAACAAGCCTGCGCGCCTCGTCATCGCTGTCGCCGATCAGGAGATCGACGTCCTCATCCCAGACATAGCTGAAGCGGCGCCCTGACTGCGCGTTGAAGAACAAGTTCACGCTCGTCGGAAAGTCGCGAATGAATTCCTGACTGAACCTCGCCGAAACCGTGACGTTGTGATTATTCACGAATTGCGAGGGCGAAAGCACCGCGCGATTCGGCGTCACGACCGCCACTTCCTCAAAATTCGAAGATGCTGTCGAGCTGTTCGAAGGATTGACTTCTTCGGCGTCGGTATAGGCATAGCCGAGCGTAAAATTGAAGGACCCCGGGCTGCCGCCAAGATCGTATTCAAACTCTTTGGACAGCGCGATCGAGGCGGTCTGCGCGAAACCGTCATTACCCTGAACGTTGGTCAGGAGAATGTCTTCACGCCGGAACGAATTGCAGGGGCCGGCCGCCGTAAGATTTGATCCGGAGAAGCCCTCGCGGATTCCATTGAAGACGGCGTCGCAACCGACCAGCGTCGGGTCGATCGTATTCACGATCGGACGACCATCTGGAGCGAACAATCCGGTCTCGGTCAAAGCGAGGTTGATGAAGTCCGGCGAGTTCTGCCGCTGGCTGCGGATATAATCGACCTGGATATTCCAGTCATCGAAGAATCCGCCTCCCCCGAAATCCGTGTAATGCGAGAAGCCCGCATTGAAGCGCAGAAGCGAGGGAATCTTGAAGTCCGGATCGACGGCGTTGGTCGCCCCCAGATTTTGCGTCGCTTGAGCGATTTGCTGCTGTGTGATGCAGGCCGGAAGTCCGGTAAAGACTCCGCCGCTGACGACTTGGAGATCAGCGGGCGTGCAAGGCGCTAGAGTTGAGCGCCCATTGCCGATGGCCCCGCCGAAATTCTGGTAATTGTTCGCGAACCAAACGGTCGGATCGCCACCGGAGAAGACGCCGATGCCGCCGCGGAATTTCGTCTCGCCGGCGATCGTCTCACCCGCATCCCAGCTGAATCCGAAACGCGGCTGCCAGACGTCGAGGCCGTTGAACGCCTGCGTGTTATCGAATCCGAACTTCTGTTCGAAAATCGGATTCTCGATCGGCCGATCCTGCGAGCCGTATCGATCATATCGCAAGCCGTATGTGATCACGATGTCCGGCGACATCTGGAATTCGTCTTGCAGATAACCAGTGAAGATCGTCCGCCGGAATTCCGCCGCTGCGTCCGCAATATTGCCGGTGAATGAGCCGTTGCCGACGATGTTGGAAGCGAGTCCGTTCTGGAAGTCCGCGACCGAATTGAAGGTGATCGTGCCAGTCGCATCCTGCACAAACAGGTTAAAAACGTCGAATTGGTCGACCTCGACGCCGCCGGTGAAGGTATGCCGACCGACGGTATAATTCGCCTTGAATTTCAGCTGATCGAGCTGTGTCTGGAGATCATTAGCTGATCGGCTGAAACCGGGGCCGCTGATCAGATCCCCGGTTGCCGCTCCATTCGTGATATTGTCGATGACAATCCGCACGATCGGTTGCGCATCTTGCGCTTCGCCGCCGCCGACCGGCCCTTGGATGTCCTTGACGTCCAGTCGGGAAACACGGACTTCGGTCGAGAAATTTTCCGTCCATTGCGAGAAGAGCCGCGCCGAGTAATTCTCGCTGTTCGTGCCCTCGTTTTCAAAGTTGTCGAGGAATGAAAAGTCATTGAAGCCGAAGGCGTCGTCCGGATCCTGACGGAGCTCGCGAAGTCTGGCGTAGCTGAATTCGGCGCGATGATCGTCGGTGATTTGCCAGTCGACACGCCCAAAAATGCGGCGGCTTTCGTCAGGCAGATTGCGGGCGAGGCCTAGTACATCGCGTCCATAAACCGACTGGAATGTTTGAGCGATGGAGTCGGCTTGCGCGAGCGTCAGGAACTGCAATTCGTTTGCAAAACCTGCCCCAAGCGGTCCGGTGTCGATCGTAACGCCGCCATCCTTCACCTGCTCATAGGCGCCATAGAACCAAAGGCGGTCTTTGATGATCGGCCCGCCAAGCGAAGCGCCCCAATTATAGTCCTTGAATTTTCCGGTGTTGGCGACATTCCCGTCGATCGTGTCGCCGGTGAGCGACGCGCTGTTGAATACCGCAAACGCCGCGCCATGAAATTCATTCGTGCCCGATTTGGTCACAACGTTGATGTTGCAGCCGGAGAACTGGCCATATTCGACGTCCGAGGGAGCAAATTCGACGGAGGTCTCACGAACCGCATCGAACGGAACCGGCAAGTTGTTCCGATTTGGAAAGCCTGACGCGTTCAGGCCGTAACCGTCCGCATTGCGGACCCCATCAATCGTAAACGAGTTGAAGCGGTTGTTTCCGCCAAGGCAGCTGATGCTATCGCTGTTGTCGCCATCGATTGTGACGCGCGGGTCGAGGCGGATAATGTCGCGAATGTCGCGATCGATCGAAGGAAGCGCCTCCAGCGTCTCCAGATTGAAAGCTGAACTTGGGCCAATCGCCAACTGCGAAACGTTGGCCCGGCTCGCGGTAACAACGATTTCGTCGCCGCCTGTCGCTGAAGTCTCGTTCGTCAGGTCGACCGTGACATTCGTCGCCGAACCAAGGTTCGCGGAAATGCCATCAAGGCGCTGGGATTGATAACCGCTGAGGGAGGTGACGATCGTGTAAGGTCCGCCGACCGAAAGGCCGCGCGCCGAGAAGCCGCCGCCGCCATCAGTCGTCAGTGCGCGGGAATTCCCTGTGCGCGTATCGATGATGGTCACAGTCGCGCCGCCAGCCGGCGCGCCGCTCGGCAACCGCACCGTGCCGCGAATTTCAGACGTGGTCTGCTGGGCGAACGCAGGTGTCGGCGCGATTATTGAGCACGTCGCGCCAAACGCGATCGCCGCCACGCCGGCGGCGAGAATTTTTTTCATCGTCATGTAAATGACCCCAATGAGATTTCAGCGGAACAGCGCGTGCCGGAAGTGACGCAACACACCGTATGACCGCGCGATTAGGGTCTATATTTTTCAGGATTGTGACGGTCGAGCGGTGTTTCGTTGAAAACGCTGCGACGTCGGCCTGAAAACGGCGGTGAGGCGAAGATCCGCCGCACCATGCGAGCAAAATCAGCAGGTTAAGATGACTTTCCCCAGCGGCCATTTTGCCACAGAGCGTTACATTTTTTCCGGCGCCGGCATTCCCAGCATGCCGAGCACAAGGTCCAGCTGTTGCCCGGCCGCAGCGGCGAGCGCCAGCCGGGACGCGCGGAGGGCCGGATCCGCCTCGTCGATGATCCGGCAGGCGGCGTAGAATTTGGAAAATGCCTGCGCGAGCGCAAAGGCATGCTCACAGAGGTAATGCGGCAAACGTTTTTCGACCGCGTCGCGAACGACCTCTCCGAAAGACAAAAGTGTCAACGCCAGATCGCGTTCCTCGCGGGCGCCGATTGAAATGGGACCGGGTTCGCCGACTCCCGCCGCCTCGGCTTTCTTCAGAACGGAACGCACGCGAACGCTGGCGTATTGAAGGTAAGGCCCGGTCTTTCCCTCGAATGACGTGAACCGGTCGATGTCAAAGATGTAGTCGCTGGTGCGGGGATTGGAGAGATCCGCGAATTTGAGCGCGCCGATGCCGACTTTTTCCATGACATCCTGCGCTTCGCTTAGCGACAATCCCTTGACGATGTCATTTTCGGTCATGCGCTGAAATGCGGCGGTCTGAACCTGTCCGATAAGGTCGCGCAGTTTCAGGACGCCGCCCTCGCGGGTCTTGAACGGCTTTCCATCCTTGCCGTTCATGGTGCCAAACCAGAGATGCTCAAGCCGATCCTTCGGATAGATCCCGGCCAGGTCGGAAACGCGGAAGACCTGCTCGAAATGATCGCGCTGACGACCATCGACAACATAGAAAATTCGATCAGGATGCGCGGTGTCGCGGCGGTCGATGAGGGTGGCGAGATCGGTCGTGCCATACATCACGGCGCCGTCGGATTTATAGAGGATCAGCGGCGGATATTCCTTCTTGTCGTCCGGCAACGCCACATGGACGACGACCGCGCCATTGTCGTCGACCGCATGACCTTGCGCCCGCAGGGTCTCGACCATCGGCGCGATCAACGGATCGACGTCCGCTTCGCCTTTCCACCAATCGAAGGAGACGCCGAGATCGGCGTATTCGCGTTCGATGGCGATGCGGGAAACGGATACGAAATGCCGCCATAACGCGCGATAACCGGGTCGCCCTGCCTGAAGCTCCGCGGTCGCCTGCCGCGCCTCGGCGGCGCGCGCTTCGTCCGCCTTGCAGGCGGCGGACGCCAGTGGATAGAGCCGCTCAAGATCCTCAAGCGAGACGGGCGGCGCCGCGGGATAGGGGCCCGTGACGGCTGCATCGAAATACGGCGAGTCCGGGCGCTCGCGTTTCACCTGCATCAGCAACTGCCCCATCGGCAGGCCCCAATCGCCCAGATGAATATCGCCAATGACGGAATGGCCGACAAAGCGCAGCAAGCGCTTCAGGCATTCGCCGATGATCGCGGAGCGCAAATGTCCGACATGCAGCGGCTTGGCGACATTCGGCCCGCCATAATCAAGGATGATCGTTTCAGGCGGCGATGCGCGCCAGCCGCCGAGGCGCGGGTCCGAGCAAAGCGCCTCAATTCTCTCGCCAATCGCAGGATCCGTCAGGGTGAGATTGATGAATCCCGGCCCGGCAAGGCTCACATCGGCAAAGAGCGCATTCGGCCGCAGGCGGGCCGCGATCTTTTCACCGACGGCGCGCGGGTTGAGTTTTGCCGCCCGGGCGGCGGCAAGCGCGCCATTGCACTGGAACTGCGCGAGATCGGGCCGGTCGGACGGGCGCACGGCACCGAATGACGCGTCAAAGCCTTCGGCGGCAAAGGCGGCGCCGACGAGCGAGGAAAGCTCATCCGTCAGCAGCATCAAAGATCGGGGAATTTGAGGCTCTTGCCGGAGCGATTGTAGATCGCCTGCTTCGGCGTCACGACCAGCCCGACGACCACCTCGAAATTTGTGCCTGAGGTATTTTCGTCCTTGCGCGGGATGATGATTTTCTCGATCTCGTGTTCAATGCGCCGGACAGTCTCATCACTGTCGAATTTGACGGGAACGAGGTATTCCTGCTTTTCGATGACTTCGCGATTGGTGCGGGTGACCGCCACCCAATAGGCGAATTCATGCCTGTCGCCGCTCGCCTTGGGCCCGCGGCCGAAGGCGACATCGATCTTCACCGAGGCGTCAATCGGCTTGTCGCCGATATAGCGACAGGCAAGCGAGACGTCCTCGATTTCGGCGGTCCAGGCGACAGCCTCCAGCACTTCTTCTTCGCCGGCAAATTCGATCTGTCGGGCGGCCTCAGACAAAACGACGATATTGGGGCACGGCGCCGGATTGGCGCTGCGGGCTTCCTTCGTCGAGCCGCATCCGGCGACGGCGAACATGCCGAAAAGCGCGGCGGCTAACGCTTTCTTCATCAAAAGTGACCCTTATATCCAGACGCAATTTTGACAGCGCAAGGCTAGGATTCGGCCCTGCCCGCGCCCTGTTCATGCTGTCAGTTCTCGTAGCCGCTAGCGTTGCGCCGCGCAACGGCCAGACGCATGCGGCCAGAAAGGGGGAGACTTCATTCATGGTTGATCTGACGAATTGCGACCGACCTCCGGCCAGGTCGGCTGTCACGGTCCGTCTCGCATCGCCGCGCGGGTTTTGCGCCGGCGTCGAGCGGGCCGTCCGGACAGTCGAAGACGCCCTCGCCTTGTTCGGCGCTCCCGTGTTCGTTCGCCACGAAATCGTTCACAACGAACACGTCATCCGTCGCCTGAAGGCGATGGGCGCGGTGTTTGTCGAAGACCTCGCGGATGTCGATCAGGGTCGTCCCGTCATCCTTTCAGCCCATGGAGCGCCGAGGTCGGTTCATGACGCCGCCAAATCGCGAAAACTGCTCGCCATCGACGCGACCTGCCCGCTGGTTCTCAAGGTCCATCACGAAGTGCGGCGCCATATCGCGGCCGGCCGCCATGTCATCCTGATCGGGCATCGCGGGCACCCGGAGGTCGTCGGAACCATGGGGCAGGCGCCGCCGGACGCCGTCACGCTGATCGAAACCGAGGCCGAAGCGGCGACCGTCGATATCTCGCGTCGCCCCCTCGCCTACGCAACACAGACAACGCTTTCGATCGACGAAACGGCGTCGACTGTCGCCATACTCCAGCGCCGTTTTCCAGGAATTGTCGGCCCGCGCACATCCGACATCTGCTACGCGACGCAAAATCGCCAGGAAGCCGTGAAGAAGATCTCGCCCGGCGCGGATTTAGTGTTGGTTGTCGGGTCGTCGCACTCGTCGAATTCGCGAAGGCTGGTCGAAACGGCGCTTTCGACGGGCGCTGCGGCGGCGCACCTTGTCGAGGATCCGCAGTCCTTTGATCTGTCGGTCGCCCGCGAGGCGACAATCATCGGCGTCACGTCGGGCGCATCCGCGCCGGAGGATCTGGTTGAAACGCTGCTGGCCCGTCTCGCCGAACTCGGGCCGATCGTCATCGAGACAATTGACCACGTCCAGGAGGACGTCATCTTCAAGCCGCCGATGATGAAGGCTGGTTGACGCGATGATCGACACATCGGAGAACCGCCGGCGTCACGCGGGCGGCGTGTTGAGTTCCGCAAGCCGCGAGCGCCAGAGCGGATCCGAATATGATCGAGGCCTTCACCGATGGCGCATGCGCCGGCAATCCCGGCCCTGGCGGCTGGGGCGTCCTAATGATTGAGGGCGAGCGCCGGACCGAGATGTCCGGCGGCGAGACCGCGACCACAAACAATCGCATGGAAATGACCGCGGCGATCGAGGCGCTGAAAGCGACATCAGGCCCAATTCGTCTTTACACGGATAGCCAGTACCTGAAGAACGGCATCACCGACTGGATCAAGGGCTGGAAGCGGAACGGCTGGCGCACGGCCGACCGCAAGCCTGTCAAGAACCAGGATCTCTGGATGACGCTCGACGAAGCTGTCCGCGGCCGCGCGGTCGAATGGCGATGGGTCAGAGGGCACAATGGCCACCCTGAAAATGAGCGGGCCGACATGCTGGCGCGCGCCGGCCTCGCGTCGATCTCAGGTCTGCGCCTAGATCTTTGACAACATGTAGTCGGCGCTCGAGACCTCAAACGCGCCGGGCGCCTCGACAAAAAGCTGCTTGACGACGCCGTCCTCGAGAATGGCGGCGAAACGCTGCGCGCGCTCGCCCATGCCGAAACCCTTGGCGTCGAGGGAAAGACCCAGTGCGCGCGCGAAGTCGCCATTTCCGTCGGCCAGCATCTCGACCGTTCCGAGCGCATTCTGGGCTTGGCCCCAAGCCTTCATCACGAACGCGTCATTGACCGACATGCAGACGATCTTGTTGACGCCCTTCGCCCGGAGGTCGCCCGCCTTGTCGACAAAGCCCGGCAAATGCCGCGCCGAACAGGTTGGGGTGAATGCGCCCGGCACCGAAAACAGGGCGACCTTGCCCTTGCCCAAAATGTCGTGGGTCTTCGCCTTTTGCGGGCCATCCGCCGTGCCGAGCATCACATCGACATTCGGGATCTTTTCGCCGACAGAAATCGCCATGGTGGTTCTCCTTGAAGGACAGACGCAAATCCGATGGCGCCGTATAGCCTCTGAGGGCTGTGTTGGCCACCCATTCCGACGCTTCTTGTCAGTCGCGAAAAGCGCTCTTACCCTGCCGCCATGGCCGCACGAAAAAAGCCCGTCCGGAAACTTGCGACCGAACCTTCCGGCCGCTCCGCGGAGCGTGACTTCCTGGCCGGGAAGCTGCTGATCGCCATGCCGAATATGACCGATCCGCGATTTGAGAAATCGGTGCTGCTGATGGTGTCGCACGACCCGGCTCACGCCATGGGCGTCGTCATCAACAAACAGCTGGCCGATGTCGAACTTGGGGATCTCCTCGAACAGCTTGCTGTCGATCCGAGAGAGGCGGCGGGCGGCGAGCCTGTCTATTATGGCGGCCCGGTTCAGACCGATCGCGGACTGGTCGTCCACACCCTCGATTATCGTTCACCGGCAACATTGCCCGTCGGCGATAATCTCGGCGTCACCGCGTCGAAGGAGATCCTTGTCGATATCGGCGGCAGGTCGAGGACACGCAAGCCGCCGCAGAAATATCTGCTGGCGATCGGGCATGCCGGCTGGGGCGCCGGCCAGCTTGAAAGCGAGATCGCCGTCAACGCCTGGTGCCATTCTGAAGCGACGATTGACCTGGTTTTCGGCGGCGACGGACGCGACATCTGGCGGGCGGCGCTGGAAAGTCTCGGCGTCACTGGCGCGATGCTGTCGCCGGAATGGTCAAACGCCCGCTCCGGCGATGCGCCGCTCAACTGATCGGGTCGTTTGACGTTCTCAGCTGCGTCCGAAGAGGCGCCGGCGGAACGGCCGGCCGACAGGCTTGTCCGCTTCGAGGCTGCGGTCGAGAAGCAGTTCTTCGGCTTCAGGTTTCACGACCTCAATCGATGCGAGATCGGGGGCCGCCGATTGACCGGCGGCCTTCGCGCCTTCGGCCAAAGGCGCAGCGGCAATCAGCGGGGCGCCGAGGAAATATCCCTGCCCCATCCGGCAGCCGATCGCCTTGGCGATCTCGGCCGCTTCTTTGGTCTCGACCCCTTCAGCAATGACGGTCATGCCGAAATCGCGCCCCAGCCGCGCGAGCGCGCTCACGATTTTCTTCTTGCCGCCATTGGCGACGATGTCGTCGATGAATGACTTGTCGATCTTCAGATAATCGAAGTCATATTTGTGGAGATTGCTCAGCGAAGAAAATCCGGCGCCGAAATCATCATAAGCAAGCGCCGCGCCGGCGGACTTCAGCTTCTTGAACGTTTCGTTGATCTTCGGCGTTTCGACGAGGCGTTCGCCCTCGGTCAGTTCAAGGACCAACGCGCCGGGCGGCAGTTTGTGATCGCCGATCGCAAGTCTGACGTCTTCGATGAAACCTTCGTCCCGAACCTGCGAAAGAGAAACATTGAATGCGGCGAAATATTTCTTCTCGCCCGAGGCTATCCGCTCGGCGGCGTGTTTGGCGGCGGCGCGCATCATGATGGAAGAAAGCTGTCGGCTCTTGCCGGCGAGTTGCGCCTTGCGGACGATTTCGCTGGTCGCTTTCTCGCTGCTTTCGCCGGCTGCGGGCCAACGGGCCAGGGCTTCGGCGCCGCAGACTTTGCCGTCGTCAAAACAGATGATCGGTTGAAACGCCGCGACAACCTCGCCGCTTTCAATAGCGGCTGCGAAATCATTCCTGGCAGGGGCCTCCCCAACCGGTTTTTCCGTCGCCTGCGCAGGCGACAGGGCGGCCGCCACCCCCGTCAGCGACGCCGCTGCGAGTTTCAGGGCGTCCGTTTTCTGGGTTGTCGGTTCCGCAAGGATTGCCGAAGACTCCTCGAGGAAGACGACAATTCGTTCGAGCGCGCCTGACGGGTCGACCGCCCGCGCGCCGCGCAAACGCACATTCCGGCCGCCCAGCAATCTGATCATCTCGTCGAAGCCGCCATCGCCTTCCGCAGCGCCGAATATCTTCTCGTCAAACCGGGCGACGTCGTCTTCATGGACAAAGGCGCGGAACGCGTCCGGCGTAAAGGCGGCGTTGCTGTCAGCTCCCATCAGGGCGGCAAATGAACCTGTCTGATGGCCGCCGCTGCGGTTCCAGTCCCAAACCGCGACGCCCGCATAGTCGAGAACCTGCGCCAACTGGTTTTCAGAGACGCGCAGGGCGCTCGCGGGCGATGGCGCGGGCTGGCGCGCGTGGTCACCGAACTGCGAAACCGCGCCGAGGTCCCGCGGCGCTGACAAG
>JBGSNB010000123.1:0-1936 GCA_041739835.1 Parvularculaceae bacterium
TTCGACCGTCGTCCGTTCGGCGCCCCCGGCGTCGAGCGCCGGGATGACTTGCAGGACCGTGTTCTCAAACCGCATGGGTCGCCGGGGTCGCTTTCGTCGATCGCGCGCGGCAACATAGCCCAGACGCGCGAGCGAAGATCAAGCGGAACCTCCATGAACGAAGAAATCGGAACCATCGACGGACCCAACGGTCGCCTCGCATTTCGCCGGATCGCCGGCGACGGGCCGACCATCGTCTGGCTCGGCGGCTTCAAGTCCGACATGACGGGAACCAAGGCCGAAGCGCTCGCCGCCTGGGCCGCGGCGACAAACCGGCGCTTCCTCCGTTTCGATTATTCCGGACACGGCGCATCGCCGGGACGCTTCGAGGACGGCGACATCTCGACCTGGCTCGCCGATGCGCTCGCGATCATCGACAGACTGGCGGCTGGCCCGCTGGTGCTGGTCGGGTCCTCGATGGGCGGCTGGATCGCGGCGCTTGCGGCGCTCCGGCGGGAAGAGCGCATCAACGGCGTCGCCTTCCTTGCGCCGGCGCCCGACTTCACCGAGGAGCTCATCTGGAACGAAATGACCGGACCGGAACGCGAGATGCTGTTGCGCGACGGAAGGCTGGTCGAGCATTCTCCGTATTCGGACGAGCCGACGGTCATCACCCTGAAGCTGATCGAGGACGGGCGACAGCATCTTGTTCTCGGCGGCGAGATCGCCATACGCGCGCCGGTGCGCATCCTGCAGGGCATGGCGGACCCGGACATCCCGTGGCGCCATGCGCTGAGGCTCGCGGAACGACTTGCGGCCGACGACGTCGAATTGACGCTGATCAAGGCCGGCGATCACCGGCTGTCAAAGCCCCATGAGATCGACCGGATCATCGACGCGATCGCCGCGCTCGCCGCCGTCAGGAAGGGTTCCTGAAAAACATCGCGCCGGCCAGCGTCGTCGAGCGCCAGATGATCTCCGCCAGCCGCGCCGGCTTGTCGAGGTCGATCCTGATCTCGACGATGTCCGGGATCGCCGCCGCCTGCTCGAATTTGAGCATGCACCCATGTTCGCTGACATTTCTGACGATGCACGGCACCGATCGGCCGTCAAATCGCACTTCGCCGGCCTTGAAGGTCGGCCGCCGCAGATCGGCGCGTCGCTCTTCAAGCGCCACGAGGTCGATCGCGTCGGGATCGGCCTTTTTCTTGCGGCCCCGGAGGCCCGGCTTGTTCTGGTGGCTCATGGCTTTCTCGCGAAACGCCGTCGATTGACCGAGCCTGCGCCGCGGAATTGAATAACGGGTTAACCGACGAATCCGGGTCTTGCGACAACTGTAGCGCCGTGTTACAAATGTCGCCTGGGCGTCCCTCGCCGAAAGGACCCGCCATGGCCGTTGACCCGTCCCTGCAGCCGACCAAGCCCGAACTCGCCGTGCTGAAGCTGCTATGGCGCAAAAAGGCGCTGTCGGCGCGCGAGATCACGGACGAGGTCGCGCCGGACTTCAACTGGACCTATTCGACGATGCGCACCGTCATCGAACGGATGTGCGAGAAGGGCTTGCTCCGCAAGAAGAGCGCGGGCGGGATCAATGTCTATTCCGCCGCGATCGGCAAGGTCGCGCTGCTCTCGCGCATGATCCGGGATTTCTCGGACCGCGTGCTCGAACTCGACGCGGCGCCGTCGGCGGTGATGTTCGCCGATTCAAAGCTGCTGACCGAGGACGAGATCAGGGAACTTGAAAAAATTCTGAAAGCGGAGAATCGCAAATGAGCGGTCTCGTGCAATTCACGCATTACCAGGCGGAAGCCCTTTTGATCTGTCTCGCGGCGTCGCTCGTCTGGGCGAGCGCGTTGCTGGTCGGCGCGCGCGGTCTTGAGCGTTCCGGCTCGATCGCCTCCGCCGAAAAACTCTGGACCGCGGCGCTGTTGTTCGCGGTGCTGCCGTCGCTCGTCGC
>JBGSNB010000125.1:0-7891 GCA_041739835.1 Parvularculaceae bacterium
CGCCCGCATCGCCGCGCAGTATTCGACCCGTGCGATGACCGACGCAACGCTTGACGCCTATCGCGAGCTGCTTTCCCGCAAGGAACAGCGGCGCGGGACGCCGCAATGACCGGCAGGCCGCAGAACATTCTCGTCATCAAGACGGACGGCCTTGCCGCTTTTGTGACGGCGGAACCGCTGTTCGAAGCGATCCGGTCGGCGCATCCGGGCGCGAGAATCTCACTCCTGACCCAGACGCATCTCCAGCGCATCGCTCGCGCATCGCCTTATTTCGATCAGGTCGCCGCGATGCCGGACTTCCGCGATCCCGAAGCGAAGAAGGCGTTCGTGCAGCAGGTCCGCTCCTCGCGTTTCGCCTATATTTACGATCTGGCGGCGAATGAGGATGCAAAGCGGCTCTATGCGGCGCTTGGACCCATTCGCCCGAAATGGCGGTCGGTCGCGCCGGCGCCGCGCGCGGCGCGCAAGCGCGGCACGCCCGAAGAAGGTTTGCCGAATACCGCAAAATTCTCTGCGTCACTGGGGCTCGATGCGTTGTCGCGGCTGCCGGATTTCGCCTGGGCGCTCGCCAACCGCAAAGATACCGCGAGCATGCAGCCCTCCTGGTTCGGCGTTTCCGGCGTCTACGGCCTTTTGATGCCCGGCGTCGACGAGACGCGCCGATGGCCGGCGGTGCGCTACGCTGAGCTGGCGCGTATGATGTCCAAGAAAGGCGTCATGCCGGTGATGGTCGGCGCCAAGGAACTTCATCCCTTCGCCGACGAAGTCGCGAACGAGGCCCCGGAACTGGTCGACATCACCGGCAAGGCGGATCATCTGCAGCTGGTCGCGCTGGCGCAGTCGGCGGCGTTTTTCGTCAGCGACGCCGCCGAGGAAGTGCATCTTGCTGTCAGCGTCGGCTGCAGCGGCGTCCTCATTCGCAAGGCGGGCGAGGAACATCTGGCGCCCAAGGGCCGGAACATCATCACGGTGACGACGAAGACCGATATGGCGGAGGCCAAATCCGAATTCGTCTGGCGCGCGCTGGAGAATATGGGCCTCCTCCCCAAAGGGTCGGCCAATCCGCGCGCGGCCGTGCGTTGATCTTGGCGCGCTTTCCCCTATATAGCCATGCCGCCGGTTGGCGGGCGTTAACAGGTTTTTGCGCCCGCGCCGGCATTGTCGTCCTTGATCCCTGAAGCAACCAAAGGAGAAGAGCCCATATCCCGCAGACCATTCGCCCCCGCGCCGCCCAAAGGAGACGGACCTCGCATCAATGAAGAAATTTCAGTGCCGACGGTCCTGCTGATCGATCATCTGGGTGAGAAGCGCGGCGTCGTGCCGACCGCGCGCGCCATAGAGATGGCGGTTGAGAACGGCCTCGACCTCGTCGAGGTCTCGCCGCAGACCCAGCCCCCCGTCTGCAAGATTCTCGACTACGGCAAGTTCAAGTTCCAGCAGCAAAAGAAAAAAGCCGAAGCCAAGAAGAAGCAGAAAGTCGTTGAGATCAAAGAGATCAAGATGCGGCCGAACATCGACGACCATGATTATGACGTCAAAGCCAAGGCGATGCGGCGGTTCTTCGAAGAAGGCGACAAGGTGAAGGTGACCTTGCGGTTTCGGGGACGGGAAATGGCCTATCAGGATCGCGGCATGGCGCTCCTCGACAAAGTGAAGGCGGATTTTGACGACGTCGCCAAGGTCGAGCAGATGCCGAAGCTCGAAGGCAAACAGATGATGA
The DNA here is from genome assembly GCA_041739835.1 of Parvularculaceae bacterium. Lineage (GTDB taxonomy): Bacteria > Pseudomonadota > Alphaproteobacteria > Caulobacterales > Parvularculaceae > Amphiplicatus. Next base: position 1,721 of record JBGSNB010000125.1, read on the forward strand.
TGGTGATGGCGCCGCGCTAGAGCGCGCGCCGATCAAGCGGGTTCTAGCGCGGGTCCCGGCGAAGTGACGCTGACGCGCTGTCGCGCTGCATGCGAGTGAGCGCTCACTCATAACCGCGCCCTTCGCCCGCGAAAAATTTATTTTCGAAATCCTGTCACACTCGGGACCCCTGTATCGTCTTAGCGGCAGGGCGCGCGTCATCTCTTCGGCGCGCGCCGGCTCTTTGACATCGTGAATCTTTTGCAGCGTTCCGGTTCTCTCGAACTGGCCGTCTGCGCTAAAGAAAAGCCGGAGACTTGCTCCGCGTGCGAAACAGGCATGCCCTTTCAAATGGCCAAAGGGGCGCCTTTTGCGGCTGCAAGCCGCGCGGTTGGTCAAAAAAACCGGTAGAGACGGAACCGGAAAAGGGCGCCCTTTTTGAAAGCAAGCCCGACCGGCGACGCGATTGCGGCGCCGGGTTTTTTTCCTCTTCCGGATGTATCGCGCCGCCTTGGCGCAGCGCTTGCTCTCGTTGCTGTGGTTGCTATGCGAAAGTCTCGCGCGTCGGCGTGCGGCTCGGGGTGTCATGGGCGGAGAAGTACTGGCGGAGTTTGGTCGATCGCCATGGGGACCCATGGCGCTCGCCTTCCTGTTCGGCGTCGCCTTCGGCTGGGTGGTCTGGGGCGCGCGCCCGGACCGCATGGACGGCGGCGGCGAGGTCAGCGACGGCGGTCGGGAAGATCCGAAGGAAATCATCGTCATCAAGGCGGAACTTCAGGCGGCGCGCAGCCTGCTTGATCAGGCCGACGAGGGCGATGAAGCGCTCGGCGATCAGCTTTCGGCGCTTGATGAGACGGTCAAGCGCGCGAATGGACGGCTCAAGACCATCCTCGCAATGGTCAGGCGCTCTTCAGGAAAAAAATGAATGGCGCTGACCGGGCGTCTTGCGTCCCGTTTTGACGCAATGCTCAACTGCATTCAGGACAACATGTCGGACCGGCCGACTTGCAGGGGTGAGTTGAATGGCGACTGGCGTTCCGTTCGGCGAGGAATTGGCGATTGCCGGCGCGATGACCGCCGGCACCGTCTTCTTTCACGCCATCATCATCTCGGCGCTCGCCGCGATTTTCCGGGCGACGTCCCTAAGGGTGCGTGGTCCTTTGCGCTTTGTGCGCGATGCGACGGTCCTCAGCTTCGAAAGCCTCATCCTTCTCGCCGCGCACACGCTCGAGGTGCTTGCATGGGCGTTGCTTTTTTCGCGCATCGAAGCGTTCAAGACGTTCGAGGAGTCGTTCTATTTTTCGTCGGTCGCCTACACGACGCTAGGCTTCGGCGACATGCTGCTGCCGCCGGACTGGCGCATCCTCGCCGGCGCCATCGCCGCGAACGGCCTGCTGCTGTTCGGCCTTTCCGCCGCCTTCCTGCTTGAATCGGCGGCGCGCCTCAGAATCGGCGAAGAACGCTAGAGCGTCGGGCGAAAAGTGAAATCACCGGTTTTTCGAAATCCCGACGCGACCAAGCAAAGACTAGACCTTCAAGCGATCCAGATTGATCGCCAAAAGGTCTAGGCCGCGACGCCGGCGGCGCGCGGCCGCTTGATGCGTCCGATCGCGGCGAACAGCGGAATGAGCGCCAGCGCCGTCAGTCCCGACGCCAGCACGAATGGCGCGCCGGGGAAATAGATCGCCCCGCCTTCCTCGGAAAACTTCGCAAAGGTCTGCGTCATTAGAACCGGTCCGAAGATCATCGCCACGCCGTTGATCGATCCGATCGCGCCCTGCAATTGTCCTTGCGCGTCCGCCGGCACCGTCCGCGACATGATCCCCTGCAGCGCCGGCGCGGTGAGGCCCGCAAGCGCGCCGAAGGCGATCAGCGGGTAAACCATCCAGCCTTGCTGGACGACGCCGTAACCGAAATAGGCGAAGATTGCGACGCCGGCGCCAAAGAAGGCCGCGCGCCGCTCGCCGAATTTCGGAAGGATGATTCTCGAAAGGCCGCCTTGCACCACCGCAGCGGCAAGTCCGACCGCCATCAGGGAAAACCCGATCTGCCGGGCCGACCAGCCGAAACGCTCGCCCGCGAAATAGGCCCAGACCGCGGGAAACGTCCAGTGGCCCAACTGGTAAAGCAACATCGCGCCGGCGATCGGCAAAATGACCGGGTACTGACGGAAATGCCGGAAGCTGCCAAGCGCGTTCGAACGGCTCCAGTCGAACTTCCGGCGGTTGCCGGCGGCCAGCGTCTCGGGCAGGAAGAACCAGCCATAGATGAAATTGATCATGCCGAGGCCCGCCACGGCGAAAAACGGCGCGCGGTGGCCGAACTCATCGCCGAGCAATCCGCCGAGCGCCGGCCCGATGATGAAGCCAAGGCCGAACGCCGCGCCCATCAACCCGAAATTCGCGGCGCGCTTCTCCGGCGGCGAAATGTCGGCGATATAGGCGTTGGCGGTCGAAAACGTCGCCGCAAACGCGCCGGCGAGGATGCGCGCGACGAAAAGAACGGCCAGCGACGGCGCGAGCGCCATCAGCAGAAAATCGAGCGCATAAGCCGCCAGCGAACCCAGAATGACCGGCCGCCGCCCATAGCGATCGGAAAGCGACCCCATCACCGGCATCATGATGAACTGCATGACGGCGAAGGACAGCGACAGGATGCCGCCCCACCGCGCGGCTTCGGCGAGCGCGCCGCCCGTCACGTCCATGACCAGTTGCGGCATCACCGGCATGATGACGCCGAAACCGATCATGTTGATCAACACGGTCATGAAAATGAAAAACAGGGCGTTCCGCCCCGGCCCGCGTTCCGCCATGTCGCAAGAAATTCCTTTAACTAGATGTCCTTGTAGTCATCCGCCTCGCCGGATTCGATAGGCGTCACCTTGATCGCGGTGATTTGATTGCGACGGCGCCTCAATATCCGGAATCGAAAGCCGTGAAAGGAAAAAGTCTGCCCGACATCCGGAATGGACTGCGCCTCGTGGATGACAAGCCCCGCGATCGTCACCGCCTCTTCATCGGGCAGCGACCAGTCCATGGCGCGATTGAGGTCGCGGATGGTCACCTGGCCGTCGACATTGATCGACCCGTCCGCCTGCGGCCGCACGCCCTGCACGGGACTGTCATGTTCGTCCTCGATCTCGCCGACGATTTCCTCGATGATGTCTTCCAGCGTCACGAGGCCCATGATCGAGCCGTATTCGTCGACGACCAGCGCAAAATGCTCGTGGCGGCGTTTGAAATTGTCGAGCTGCTCGGCGAGCGTCGTCGTCTCCGGGGCGAAATAAGGCGGCCTTGCGAGATCGGCGATCCTGATTTTTGACGCGTCCCCGTCAGCCTCCCAAAGCGCGCTGAGGAGATCCTTGGCGTGCAGCACGCCGACGATGTTCTCGCTCGTGTCCTTGTAGAGCGGCAGGCGCGTATGACCGCTCTTCAGCGCGTGCGCGATCAGCGACGCCGGCTTCTCGTCTATGTCAAGCATGTCGATCGCTTTTCGATGGACCATGATCTCGTCGACCCGGATCTCATCGAGATCGAGCGCGCCGCGAAAAATGTCGCGGACGCCTTTTTCCAGCGCCCCTTCCTCGTGATGCAGGTCAATCGCGCCGCGCAGCTCGTCGGCGGCGGAGAACACCCCTTCGCCTTTCGCGATATTGAGGCCGAAGACGGCGAGCGCGCCGCGAATGACATATCGCAGGGCCGACGTTACGGGCGTGAAGACGATGACGATCCAGCGAAGGATCGGCGCGACGAACATGGCGATTGAATCGGGGCGCGCGATCGCCGCGGTTTTCGGGGCCACCTCGCCGAAAATGATCAGCAGGATGGTCATCGTCGCCGTCGCAAACGCGATTGCGGCGCCGGTCGCGCCGAAGATCTTCAAGAACAGCGCGGACGCAAGCGTCGCCGAGAGCGTATTGACGATATTGTTGCCGACGAGAATGGCGCCGATCAGCCTTTCGCGGTCGCGCAGGAGCGCATTGACGCGCGCCGCGCGCCTGTCGCCGTCGCCTTCAAGCTTGTGCATGCGCGCGCGCGACGTGGCGGTCAACGCGGTTTCAGAGCCTGAGAAGAAGGCCGACATCATCAGCAGAAAGACGATCGCGCAAGCGATCGCAATCGAGGTTGAGTCAATTTCAGGCATGGTCGCTTTTGTCCCGGTTCATGGATGCGCGGACGCTCAGGCCGCGCCGGCGGTCTTGAGAAATTGCAGGATGTTCCCCGAATCGACCGCCCTTTCGACGAAGGCCTCGCCAAGGCGCCGAACGAGGATCAGCGTCATCGCGCCCTGCGCGACCTTCTTGTCCTGCATCATGCGCGACAGCAGGTCTTCGGCCGAAACGACGCGCGATCCAAAAGCGCCCGCGATCGTCGAGGGCAGTCCGACCGCGGCGAGATGGGCTTTCAGCCGCTCCGCGTCCGCCGCCGGGCAAATTCTCGCGGCGACGGAATAATCGAAAGCCAGCGCCATTCCGGCGGCGACGGCCTCGCCGTGCAGCAGACGGCTCGAATAGCCGTCGACGGCCTCCAGCGCGTGACCGAACGTATGACCGAGATTGAGCAGGGCCCTGACGCCCGTCTCGCGTTCATCGGCGGCGACGATTTCCGCTTTCGCTTCACAGGACCGTTTCACGGCGATGCGGCGGGCGGTCATGTCCCCGGCGATCAGGTCGCCGCCGCGATTTTCGAGCCAGGCGAAAAACGGCTCATCGCCGAGCGCGCCATATTTGACGATTTCGGCGTAGCCCGCCTTCAATTCCCGGTCGGGCAGGGTTGAAAGCGCGCCGATATCGGCGATGACGATGGCCGGCTGATGAAAGGCGCCGATGAGGTTCTTGCCGAGCGCGGCGTTGACGGCGGTCTTGCCGCCGACGGCGCTGTCGACTTGCGCTAGCAAGGTGGTCGGGATCTGCGCAAACCGGCAGCCGCGCCGAAGGATGGCGGCCGCAAAGCCGGTGAGATCGCCGATGACGCCGCCGCCGAACGCGACGATCAGGTCGCTGCGCTCGACGCCCTGCGCGATCAGGCGATCAAGCAGAGCTTCAAGCCCTCGCATGGTCTTGGCGCCTTCGCCGGGCGCGAGAACGATTTTCTCGAAGGAGACGCCGGCGGCGGCGACACCGCGTTCAAGGCGCGCGCCCTGCGCGGCGTCGACGTTCGTATCCGTGACGATCACTGTGCGGGGACGCGACAAGAGCGGGCGCAACATCTCGCCGGCGCGATCGAGCAAGCCCTCGCCGATGTGAATGTCGTAGCCGGATGCGCCGATCCGCACTGGGACGATGTCGATGGTCATGAAGCGCTCTCTTCGCGGAGGCGGTCGGCGAGCGCCGCAACGATCGCATTGACGGTTCGCGTGTGGCTGCCTGGGCGGCTCTCGATGGCGATATCGGCCGCCGCGTAGAGCGGCGTTCGCGCTTCGAGCAGACGGGCGATCGTCTCCTTGGGGTCGCCCGTCCGGAGCAGCGGCCGCGTCGCGCGCCTGGTCGCCCGTTTGACGAGCGTGTCGAGATCGGCGCGGATCCAGACCGAAATCGCTTTCTCGCCGATTTGCCGTCTGGTGCTCTCATTGAGCAGCGCGCCGCCGCCGGTCGCAAGCACGATCGGCGGACCGGATAGCAGTCGTTCAATGACCTGCGCCTCGCCGCGGCGGAAACTCTCCTCGCCATGGCGCTCGAACAGCTCGGAAACGCTCATGCCCGCGGCCTGTTCGATTTCGGCGTCGGCGTCATGAAAAGGCAGGCTCAATGTCAGCGCGAGGCGCCGCCCGACCGTGGTTTTGCCGGCGCCCATCATGCCGACGAGGGCGATCGGTCGGTCGACCTTGAGTTCAAGGGACGATTTCCGGCGGAGGGAGGCCATATCGGGAGAAATCTCTAATGAAGCCGCAGAGCAAGCGCCAGTGGTCGCGGGTTTCGCGTCCCGGCCAAGTTGGTCTAGAAGAGGCGGGTTGATTCCATTGTCCCGGGAGTGCCAGAAAACCGTGCGCTTTGCCCTTGCAGTCATTTTGGTCGCGTTGCTGGCGATTGCAGGCCTGTTTGTTTACGGCCTGACCTTGCAACCTGAAATCCGGACGATCGAACAGGACGCCGTCGGTGCCGGCGATGCGTAACGCGCTGATCGCCGGGCTGATGGCGGCGGCATGCGCGCCCGCCTTCGCCCAAACGGCGCCGCTGACCCCGATCGAACAGGC
>JBGSNB010000132.1:0-2344 GCA_041739835.1 Parvularculaceae bacterium
CCGCGAATTTGCCGCCGCCAGGGCCACCGACGCCGACGAAATCGGTGTCGCAGAAATTGCACACGGCGCCGGCGCGATCGCGTTCAAGCCCGCTCCACAGATTGCAGCCGGCGAAACGAAGGAACACCGCGGCGCGACCCGTCTGAGCGCCTTCGCCTTGCAGCGTAAAGTAGCATTCCTTGACGGCGTAAACGCTCACCTGGCGGCCTCCCCGCGCGCGCCGGCCGCATAGTCAAACCATCCCTTGGCGCGCAGTTCGCACGCGGGACAGTCGCCGCAACCATACCCCCAAGCGTGGCGCGCCGCGCGGACGCCCAGATAACAGCTATGCGTGTGCTCGACGATAAGATCGACAAGCCGCGTCCCGCCAAGCTCATTCGCCACCGCCCAGCTCGCCGCCTTTGACAACGCCATCAGCGGCGTTTCAAGGCTAAACGACGCCTCCATGCCGAGTTCGATCGCGCGCATTTGCGCTTCGAGAGCGGCGCGGCGGCAATCCGGGTAGCCCGAAAAATCCGTTTCGCACATGCCCGCGACCAGCACGCCGGTATCGCGCCGATATCCGAGGGCGGCGGCCAGAACGAGGAAGGCGAGATTTCGTCCGGGTACGAAGGTTGTCGGCAAACCATGGGCGCCGATATGGATTTGCGTCGCGCGCGTCAACGCCGTCTCGCTGATCGCGCCAAGCCCCCCAAGATCGACAATCGCATCCTCGCCCAGTTTTCCCGCCCATGCCGGAAAATGGCGCGCGATCTCGCGCCGCACCGCCTGCCGCGCGTTCAGTTCAACCGCATGGCGCTGCCCGTAGTCGAAGCCGATGGTCTCAACCCGGTCATATCGCGCAAGCGCCCAGGCGAGCGCGATCGAGCTGTCCTGCCCGCCGGAAAACAGCACGAGCGCAGAATGGCGATCAGCAAGACGCATGGCGTAATTCACTCGCTCCACGTTATGTTGGGCGATACCGCCCGGACTTCGGAGACGCAATGTGACCGCCGTGATTTTCCTCTATTCGACCGCGCCGGACGCCGCGACGGCGGAAGCGATCGCCCACGCGCTGGTCGAGAGCGGCGCCGCCGCTTGCGTCAATATCATTCCCGGGATGGCCTCAGTCTATCGATGGGAGGGCCGCGTTGAGACTGCGGCGGAATGCGTCCTCATCGTCAAGACTGACACCGGCCGGGCATTGCGCGCCCGGACGCTGATCCTTGAGCGTCATCCCTATGAAACGCCGGCGATAGCCGCGCTGGCGATCAACGAAGCGGCGTCGTCCGAGCCTTTTGTCGAATGGATCCGAAACTCTCATTGATCTGGCGGCGGCAACGCTTTCTTAACGATACGCCCGTATAGGTTGTGTTGTTGCGGCGATGCAATCGCCATCCAGCCGACCCGGGTCCTGCTTCCCCTCACTAGCCAGCACCGGGACGCCTCGCCGCAACAAAGCCGGCTCACTCGGCGGATCCCCCATGTCCGCCGCCGCCAGCACAGTTGGAGACCGCGGATTCTGGATTCCCCGTCCAGTCCCGCGGTCTCCGGACCTGTTCGGCGACCCAGCGGGCGACTTCGGCCATCGGTTCTTCGCGGCCGAGATCGGCAAAGATCAGGTGCCAGCTCTCGGCGAACGTGACAACCTGAACATCGCCGCACAAGCGCTGCGCCGCCTTCTTCATTTTGCCGACTGGGATAATTTCGTCTTTCTCGCCATAGAGGAAGAGAATGTCGCCGCCGGTCTCATCCGACGCGTCCCAACCATCACCCATGATGCGGACGGCCCCGAGCACCGCGTCGATGCGTGTTTCCTTGAGGACGTTGGGGTCGCGATACATCGCGCGCAGGAAGTCGATATTGTCCGACGCCTGACGGCCGGCACGCTCGCCGGTGAGCGTCTTGCCGGGCGCGAATGCGGCCGCAAGGGCGAGCGTCGCGCGATAGAAGATCGGCATGCTGGCGCCGCCCCAAATGCCGGGCGAAGCCAGAATGACGCCGTCAGCGTCTAGAGGCGTTTCTTTCATGGCGGCCAAGATGACGCCGGCGCCCATCGAGTGGCCTAGCACAAATAGCGGCAGGCCCGGATGCTCGGCGCGGACCGCCGCGATCACCGCTCGCAAATCCTGTTTCAACGCGTCACCGCCGGGCCAATGCCCCGGTTCCGGGGAGCGCCCGAATCCGCGCTGGTCATAGGCGTAGACGCTGACGCCGCGTTCCGCCCAATAGGGGCCGGCCAGGGCGAAGGCGCCCGCATAATCGTTCATGCCGTGCACGGCGACGAGGACCGCCTGCGGCGCAGCGGCTTTCCATTGGCTGAGGCCAAGCCGGGCGCCGTCGACGCTGATCGCGGCCACGTCGT
>JBGSNB010000144.1:0-4799 GCA_041739835.1 Parvularculaceae bacterium
GCCGCTGCGGCGACCGGGGACGGGGCGGCGGATTGGTTCTCGGCGGTTCTCGGTATGGCGCACGCGCAAAAGCTTCGCGTCAGCGATGATCCAGGTCGCGACGAAACGCACGCGGCGGCGCTCGCCGTTTTGCTGGCGGAAGCGATCCGAACAGAGCCGCGCAGCAATGCGTCGTTCATCGGCTCTGGCGCCCTTGCGCTCGCGGGCCACCAAAAACGCATGAACCGCGACGCCGACGCTGAGGAAATCGTCGGGCAGGCCGCAGCCGCGCTCGGGCCGTTGACGGACCGACTTCCTTTCGATGCGAAGTTCAGCCTTGCGGCGCTGCTTATTACGGACGGCGCGCCGGAAAAGGCGGGGCCGATCCTCGATGAGTTGGCCGCGCTTGGCGCAAGTCATCCGGACTTCGCCGCCTTGTCGCTGGAATTCAAGCGGATTGCGGCAAACTGAACGCATGGCCGATCGCCGGGAAAGCGCCTGACGGATTGCGCAGCCGGCCTGATCGGCTTAGCCTTCCGAGCATATTGCCGCTTTTGCAAAGGGGAGCTCTGTCAATGCGCAAAAACTCAGCCTTGTTCGTCGGTCTCGCGATATTCGTCGCGGCCGGGTGCGTCCACGAAGACAAATCCGTCGCGCCGCAGGGGACCATCGAGGTCACCGCCGACGTCACAGTTTTGCGGGGCGACGACGGCAACTATGCGTTCCGGTACAGCGGCCCGTTTTTCGACGAGAAAGGCAATTTCGACTTTTCCCAACCGGGCGCGAAGTTTAACACGATCAACCTCACTTTCGCGATTGCCGACGGATCAATCCCCGGACTGAAATTCCGGGCGGATCCGCGCGACGCCATCTGGATCGTCGAGAAGGCGAAAGCCGACCCGGAGACCGGCAGTCCTGTCGGCCCCTATCGCGGCGACCAGTTCGTTGATTTCCGGGTGACCGATGACGGCCGCCGCTTGACCTTGATCGACAAGAATGACGACGGCGTCCTTTACCGATATGGCCTGCGCTTCAATCACGACGCCGCACTTGTCGCGGACGATCCCGACGGGCAGAACGGCCCGAAATTCTGCGCGAATTGTTGACAGGGTCGGTTAAACCGCAGCGGTCATCCGTCGCGGTTTTTCCTTTAAGGCCGGCGATCCGGAAATCAGCTCGTCGCGTCCCGCCGGACGAAAGTCACGGCGAACAAGGGTTCCGCGTCAAACAGGTCCTTCGGCGGCGCCATGCCGTCGATCATCTTGAACGAGCGCGGCGTGATCGACCCTTCCATGCGATAGCCTTTCTCGGACATCTTGCCGCGGTGAAATTCCAGCGCCGCGGCGGTGAATTCACGCGCGAGAATGGTGATGCGTTCGGGATCGTTCGCCATGGGTCTGCTTTCCGGTCGAGGGCGCGTCGGCCCTTTGATGCGTTGCGGCGCAGTATGATCGCGGTCGCCTGAAAAGTCCATTTCCAGACCGACGGCGGCATTGCCGAAGCGCCGGCCGAAGTCTAGTTTTCGGACATGCCGAAGACCTTGCTGATCCTTGGCGCGATCCTGATCGTCGCCGGCCTTGTCTGGCCGGTGATCTCAAGGTTGGGGCTCGGCCGGCTGCCGGGCGACATCGCCATCAAGGGCGACGGCTTCGCCTTCTATTTTCCAATCGCCACGATGATCATTCTGTCGATCGTCGCGACGGCGCTGTTCCGACTGTTCGGCAAGTAATCAGGCCCCCAGATCAGCGGTCGATTTTCGCTTCGCCTGCATCCGGTCGAAATTCGCCCATACCCCGTCATCGCCGTGCCAGTCGCCGCGCGTCGCGCCTTTCGAATATTCGGTGGCGCGCGCTTCAAAGAAGTTCGCGTGTTCGACGCCGTTCAGGATTTCCGTGAGCCAGGGAAGCGGATGCTTCTCGACGCCGTAGATTTTCGGCAGGCCCAGCTGGTCGAGGCGCCAATCGGCGATATAGCGGATATATTGCTTGATGTCGGCGGCCGTCATCCCTTCGACTGGGCCCATTTCGAAGGCGAGGTCGATGAACTTGTCCTCGAGGCCGACGACGGTTCTGCAGCATTCGACGATATCGTCCGCGACCGCCTTGGTCACGCAGCCGGTCTCTCGCGCGAACGCGTGATACATCTTGATCATGCCCTCGCAGTGGAGGCTCTCGTCGCGGATCGACCAGGTGACGATCTGGCCCATGCCTTTCATCTTGTTGAAGCGCGGGAAATTCATCAGCATCGCAAAGGAGGCGAAGAGCTGCAGCCCCTCGGTGAAAGCGCCGAACATCGCCAGCGTCCTCGCGATATCCTCATTCGTGCCGACCCCGAATTTCTGCATGAAATCGTGCTTGTCGCGCATCTCCTTGTAGTCGAGGAACGCGGTGAACTCCGATTCCGGCATGCCGATCGTTTCAAGCAGCAACGCGTAGGCGGCGATGTGCACCGTCTCCATATTGGAGAAGGCGGACAGCATCATTTTCACTTCGGTCGGTTTGAAGACGCGGCCGTAGCGCTCCATGTAATTGTCGTTCACTTCGACGTCGGACTGCGTGAAGAACCGGAAAATCTGCGTCAGCAGATTGCGCTCGGAGTCCGACAGCTTGTTCGCCCAGTCCTTGCAGTCTTCGCCGAGCGGCACTTCTTCCGGCATCCAGTGGATCTGTTGCTGGCGCTTCCAGAAATCGTACGCCCATGGATACCGGAACGGCTTATACGCGAAAGACGGCGTCAAAAGGCCGGTCTTGTTCTCCGTAGCGGTCGGGGCGGAAGCGTCAGGCATATGCTCTCCTGCGGGGCTCGTCGGCGAAATGGAAGCGGACCTCAAGACATGCACCGGTTCGCCGCTGGAGCCAACTGCGACGACACGGCGAATCTTCCACAGCAAATGCGATTCTCAGGCGCGCTGCGAGCCCGGCGCGCTTTGAATTCGGCCAAAACCCATGCCATAAGCGCCGGATGCAAAAAGATCTTTTCAAACTGCCGATTCGGCTCTCCCGGCGCACCGCGCTCCTGGCGGGCGGCGGCGCTGCGGCGGCGATCGGCGCGGCGATCGTGATTCGCCCCCGCAAGCAGGACATCAGCTTCCTCAACGGCGTCGATCTGTCCGCCGCCAAGCCCCTTGGCGACGGATTTTACGAGGTGGACGGGTGGGTGCTGACCGCCGACGATGTAAAGCGTTTGGGCGGCCCTGCGCCGGCCGGTTCCGAATAACCCTCCGAAAAGCGGCGTAGCGTAATTCCATGATTGTCGATCTCAACGCATCAGACGCTTGGCCATTTGCAGATCGCCATCAGGTTTGCGTCTGCGGAACGGGCCCCGCCGGCATGACGGTCGCGCGCGAACTTGCGCAGCGCGGCGTGCGTGTTTTGCTGCTCGAAGCTGGCGGTTTCGAATTCGATGCGCGGTCGCAGGAAGTATATGCCGGCAATTCCGTCGGACCGCTCAATTATTACAGCATCGACATTTGCCGGCTGAGAATGTTCGGCGGCACGTCGAACCACTGGGCAGGCCGGTGCGGCGTCTTTGAAAGAATCGACTTTGAGCCGCGCGACATCTGGGACGTGCCCGGATGGCCTATTTCGTATGATGAAGCCTACCGGCGCCTCGACGACGCCCGCGAAATTCTCGACATCGCCGATCAGAGCCTTGAGCGGCGGCACGAACCCCACTGGCGCGACGCGCGGTTCAAGCCGGCGGGATTCGCCCGCAGCGCCCCGACGCGCTTTGGTGAAAAATATCGCAGCGAGCTGAATGATTCGAAGCAGATTGACGTTGCGCTCAACGCCAATGTCATCGGCGCAACATTTAATGAGAACGGCGCGTCGATCGCCTCAATTATCGTCGCTGATTATAACGGCCGCCAATACGCCGTAGCGGCGGATCACTTCGTGCTGGCGTTCGGCGCGATCGAGAATGCGCGCTTCCTGCTCAATGCGGCCGAGAATTCAGGCGTTCCGGTCGGCAATGCAGGCGGATATGTCGGACGATGCTTCATGGAGCATTTCAATATCAAGCTCGGCCGCTTCACAACATTTGATGCGCCGATCTGGGATCGCGATGACGGCTTTGCGCTCAACCCCGATGAAACGCTGGCGCGCGCGCGCGGTCTTGGAACCGCTGTCATCAGCGTCGAGCCCGCGACACGGCCAAGCTTTTACGGACGCCTCGCCTTCTTCCGCCGCCTTTCAAATAAGGTCAGCTGCGCGGCGAACGCCGTACGGCCGGGCGGAGAGGCGAACCGGGCGATCATTTGCAGAGGCGACGGGATCGTCACGAACATTATCGAACAAACGCCAAACCGGGACAGCCGCATCACTCTCGACCGCGCGCAACGGGACCGCTTCGGCCAGTTCCGAATTGCGCTCGACTGGCGCCTGTCACAACAGGATGTCGCAACAATCACCGGCCTTGCGGAAGAAGTCGGCAAGGCGCTCGCCGCGCAGGACGTTGCAAGATTCCAGATTGCCGGCGACATACGCGAAGGAAAGCCGCGTCCCGAATATCATTGCCACCATATGGGGACGACACGCATGTCGGCGAGCCCGAAGGACGGCGTCGTCGACGCCGACCTGAAAGTACACGGGATGCGCAATCTTCACATTGCAGGCGCCAGCGTTTTTGCAACAGGCGGCGGCGTCAATCCGACGCTGACGCTGACCGCGCTCGCCCTGCGCCTTGGCGAACATATCGCGGCGCAGGTCAAAGCCGGCTGACCGGCATCAGTCTTCCCGCAGCGCCTTGTTTGTCACTTCCGCGATCGGCTTTAGCAGATAGGCGAGCACAGTCCGCTTGCCGTTCAGCACATCGACTTCGGC
>JBGSNB010000145.1:0-2468 GCA_041739835.1 Parvularculaceae bacterium
CGCGACAGGCCGCGCGCCGCGGCCCAGCGGCCATTGCCGTCCATGATGATCGCAACATGCGTCGGCGCCGTCTGCGGCAAAGACGGCGACGCCGTTTCCCTTTCAGCCGCAGGACCAATCGCCACGCCAATCACCTTCTTGAACGTACGCAGGCTCAGACCTGCATGATTTCGGCTTCCTTGGCGGCAAGCGCCTCATCGACCTTCTTGACCATCGCGTCGGTCAGTTTCTGCACCTGATCCGATTGCCGCTTTTGATCGTCTTCGCCGACGCCGTCCGCCTTCTTGATCTGTTCCATGCCCTCGCGCCGGACATTGCGGATCGAGACGCGCGCGTGTTCGGCGTATTTGTGGGCCACCTTCGACAAGTCCCGGCGACGCTCCTCGGTCAAGGGCGGGATCGGCACGCGGACATTGGTTCCATCGACGACCGGATTGACGCCGATGCCGGCATCGCGAATGGCGCGGTCGACGGCGCTGACCAGCGCCTTGTCCCAGACCTGGATCGAGATCATCCGCGGTTCAGGCACGTTGACCGAGCCAACCTGGTTGACCGGCATATTCGAGCCATAGGCGTCGACCATGATGTGTTCGACAAGGCTCGCGGAGGCCCGACCGGAGCGAAGGCCCGAAAATTCCGCCTTCAGCGCCGCAATCGCGCCCTCCATCCGCTTTTCAAGGTCCTTCATGTTCGCGCCGGCGCCAGCCATGGTTTCCTCCCTTGTCCCTGAAACGCGCGATTGTAGGGCGGGATCGCGGCGCTTGTCAGGTCTTCTTCGGCGTCAGTCGTCGATGATCGTGGTCGAGCGGCCTTCGCCGGTCAGCGCGCCGACAATGCCGCCGCGCTCGGCGATCGAGAAGACGACAATTGGAATCTTGTTTTCGCGGGTGAGCGCGATCGCCGCCTGGTCCATGACCTTGAGGTCGCGCACCATCACCTCGTGGTAGGACAATCGGTCAAAGCGGGTTGCGGATTTGTCTTTTTTCGGATCGGCGGTGTAGACGCCGTCAACATTGGTGCCCTTGAACAGCGCGTCGCAGCCCATTTCGGCCGCGCGCAGCGCCGATGCGGTGTCGGTCGTGAAATAAGGGTTGCCGGTACCGGCGGCGAAAATGACGATGCGCCCTTTTTCCATATGGCGCATGGCGCGGCGGCGAATATAGGGCTCGCAGATCGCAGTCATCTCGATCGCCGAGAGAACGCGCGTGAAGAGGCCGACCTTTTCCATCGCGTTTTGCAGCGCGAGCGCGTTCATCACCGTCGCCAGCATGCCCATATAGTCGGCGCTGGCGCGCTCCATGCCGTGCGCCGCCTGCTGAACGCCGCGGAAGATATTGCCGCCGCCGACGACAAGGCTGATCTCGACGCCGAGGTCGCGGGCTTCTTTCACCTCATCGGCGATGCGCTGGACGGTCTCGTAATCGATGCCGTATTGCGAGGAGCCCATCAGCGCCTCGCCGGAAACTTTCAGGAGCACGCGCTTGTAGCGAAGCGCTCGCCCGTGTCCGGCGCCAGCTGATTGAGCCATGGGGTTCTCCGTCTCGCGTCACCTACCGACCGGGAGGCCGATTTGCAAGCAAGGTAAAGGCGCGGGCCCCGCCCGCGCCTTCGCCTATCAGTCTTCGCCTTCGGTCCGCTCGACGCCTTCGCCGAGTTCAAGTCGCGCAAAGCCCGCGAACTCGATCGGGGCGCCGATCGCCTTGGCGGCGTTCTCGATCACTTTCGACACGCGGGTCTCGCCGTCAACGACAAAGATCTGCTCGAGCAGGACCGTTTCCTCATAGAATTTCCGCAACCGGCCTTCGACCATCTTGCCGATGATCTCCTCGGCCTTGCCGGACGCGCGCGCCTGATCGGCGAGCACGGATTTCTCGCGTTCGACGACCGCCGGGTCGAGTTCTGCGACCGTCCCCGAAAGCGGCCGCGCCGCCGCGACATGCATCGCAATCTGCTTGCCGAGGGCGGCGAGCCTGGCCTTGTCGCCGGTCGATTTGAGGCCGACGAGCACGCCGATCTTGCCGGCGCCCTCAACCGTCTGGTTGTGGATATAGGCGGCGACGACGCCGTCCGTCTTCACCATCGCCGAGCGGCGGACGGCCATGTTCTCGCCGATCGAACCGACCATGGCGGCGACTTTTTCGGCGACAGTCATCGACCCGCCGGGATAGGCCGCCGCTTTCACCGCTTCGACATCGCCCTTCGTGCCGAGCGCGACGCGCGCGATGTCGGCCGCCATCTTCTGGAAGATCTCGTTGCGGGCGACGAAGTCGGTTTCGGAGTTCACTTCGACGAGAACGCCGACGCCGTCACCCGTCGCCGCGACGACGAGGCCCTCGGCGGCGGTGCGGCCGGATTTCTTGGCGGCTTTCGCAAGGCCCTTCTTGCGCAGCCAGTCGACTGCGGCTTCCATGTCGCCGCCGGTTTCGGTCAGCGCCGCCTTGCAGTCCATCATGCCCGCGCCGGTCGAC
>JBGSNB010000215.1:0-2877 GCA_041739835.1 Parvularculaceae bacterium
GCTGGCGCTTGGCGACGGCGCGGACGCCATCGAGGCGCTTGAAGAATTCTGGACCGCCGTTCACGCCGGGCGCGACGTCTCGACGCTCGCCCAAAGGCTCGCCGGACGCGACGCGGAGGGCGTATTCGCCTATTTCCAGGCGATGCTTTCGGCGCGGCTCGCGGCTGACGCCAAGCAGTTGGCAAAGTCCGGCGACGCTCGCGCTCGCGCGCTTGTCAATCTGCGGGAGAGCATTGATGCGCTCCTTGCGCGCGGCGAGGCTGTCAATCTCGATCGCGCACAGATGCTGACGGCGGCGGCGAGGGCCTTTCAGGCGACGGTGCGATAGGCCGCCATGCTCGTTGATAGCCACGTCAATCTGCATCATGAGAAATTCGCCGGCGATGTCGATGCCGTCATCGCGTCGGCGCGTGCGGCGGGCGTCGGCGCCTTGCTGACGATTTCGGACCGCATCGGCTCGACCGGCGCGATCCGCAAGATCACGCGCGCCAATGCAAATATCTGGCGCTCCGTCGGCGCGCACCCGCATTATGCGAGCGATCATCTCGATCTGACGGCGGCGCGCCTTGTCGCGCTCGCGACGGAAGATGACGTCGTCGGCATCGGCGAATGCGGCCTTGATTTCCATTACGCTTTTTCGCCGGCCGATGCGCAAGAACAGGTCTTCGCGGCGCATATCGAGGCAGCGCAGGAAACCGGCTTGCCGCTCATCATCCATACCCGCGACGCCGACGCCGCCATGGCGCGCATGTTGGCGACGGCGCAAGCTAACCGCGCGTTCACGCCCTTGCTGCATTGTTATACGGCGGGCCTCGCGCTCGCCGAGGCGGTCATGGATATGGGCGGATATATATCCTTTTCCGGCATCATCACCTTCAAGAATGCCGACGAGGTTCGGGCGGTCGCAAGGCGGATGCCGCACGACCGGATCATCATCGAAACGGATTGCCCGTATCTTGCGCCGATCCCGTTTCGCGGCCGGCGCTGCGAGCCGGCTTATGTCGTTCATGTCGCTGACAAGCTGGCGGAAGTCCTCGATCTGACGCGCGCAGAAATTGATCGCCTGACGTCGGAAAATTTCTTTCGCCTGTTTGCGAAAGCCAAGTTCATTGGAGATGCTCCGTGAGCGGTGCAAACGGGAAGGGGCGTTTTCGAGCCGTGATCCTCGGTTGCGGGTCGTCGGGGGGCGTGCCGCGCGTCGGCGGGCCGGATGGTCGCGGCGACTGGGGCAGCTGCGATTCGGGCGAACCGAAGAACCGCCGCCGCCGGTGCTCGCTGCTGGTCGAGCGATCGCACCCGGCAGATGATTTCACTCGGCAGTCAGTGACCTCGGCGGTGATCGACACTTCGCCGGATTTTAGGGAGCAGATGCTGGATGCCGGCGTCGCGCGCGTTGACGCCGTCGTGTTGACCCATGACCACGCCGACCAGACGCACGGCCTTGATGATCTGCGCGCCTTCGCCATTCGCACGCGAAAGCGCATTCCGGTCTGGCTCGACCGTTCGACCGCCGGCGGCGTCATCGACCGGTTTCGCTATTGCTTCGAACAGGCGCCCGGGAGCTGGTATCCGGCGATCCTCGACGAACAGACGCTGCCGGCGCCAGGCGCCGCGTTTACGATTTCCGGGCCGGCGGGCGACATTCCGATGACGCCGTTTTTCCAGCAGCACGGGCCGGTCAATTCGTTGGGGTTTCGCATCGGCGATCTCGCGTATTCGAGCGACGTCAACGGTCTGCCGGAGGACAGTTTCGAAATTCTCGGCGGCGTTCAGACCTGGATCGTCGATGCGCTGCAGATCGCGCCGCACGGCACGCACGCCAATCTGGAGACGACGCTGCGCTGGATCGAGCGCGTGAAGCCCAAACGGGCGATCTTGACCAATCTCCATGTCACCATGGATTATCTGACGCTGGCCCGGTCGCTGCCGGGCGGTGTCGAGCCCGCCTTCGACGGCCTCACCGTCGATTTCGAGGCCTGAGACATTTGCGACAATATCAATTGTGCGAAAATAGGATGGCCTGAAAGCTGGCGGGAAAACGGCATCGCTGCGTCCACCGCCCTTGTTGCTCAGCCGCTGTCGCGGCTCCTTATTCCGGCTTTCGGAATTTCAGCGTCATGCGATCCGATTCGCCGATGGCCTCCATCTGCGCCTTGAGCGCCGGGTCTTTGCGGCTGGTGCCGAGCGATGGCGGCAAACGCCAGACGATATCGCTTTCCGTCGGTGTGTCCGCCGGATTGGCGTTGATTTCGCTTGATCCGACAAATTCAAATCCGGCGGCCTCAAATGCGGCGATCTGCTGCGACTGCTTCAGATAGCCATTATCGCCTTCCGCCCATTTGTCGGAATTGCCTTCCGGCGCACGGTGCTGGACGACGCCGACAATGCCGCCGGGCTTCAGCACGTCGAAGGTGTCCTTCAGTCCGGCGGTCAGAAAGCCGCCTTCTTCCTCGAAGCGATTGAAATGATGCAAGGCGCGTACGAGCAGCACGACATCTGCAGTTCCCTTCATCTCCTCCGGCACGGCGCCATAGGCGAATGCGCCGACTGACGCCGCATCTTCGCCGCTGCGCCAGCCCTCGGCGGTCCTTGTCCAGTCCGCCGCCCAGGTCGCCTTCGCCGCCAGGAATTCTGCGTTGGCGAAAGCGCCGAAGAGCTTCCACATTTCCGGCGAATAGTCGGCGCCGACGACTTTGCCGTCCCTGCCGAGATAAGCGATCAGGATCTTCGAATAATAGCCGTCATTGCCAGGCAGCACATCGACCACCGTCATGCCCGGCGCGACGCCGAAGAATTCAAGCGTCTCCTTCGGGTGGCGCCATTTGTAGCGCGCCTGAACCTCCGGCGCCTGCGCCGCCAGCGCGGCGTCCGCGCGCG
>JBGSNB010000220.1:0-12068 GCA_041739835.1 Parvularculaceae bacterium
CCGGACCGGGCCTTATCGCCGAGGATCTGCCGAACGCGCTACCGCAAGTCCTGCGCGCGCTGTTTGCGCCGCCGGCACCAAAGTCCGAACCCGGCGGCGCGGCATGATCATCCGCGAGGCGAGGCTTGCAGACGCCGAGGAGATGAACCGGATCTACAATCCGTTCATTCTCGATACCGCGGCCACCTTTGAAACGGTTGCGATCGCAGAGGGGGAGCGGCGCTGCTGGCTCGGAGAACGGCTTTCGAACCCTCGCTGCCCGGTCGTCGTCGCTGAAATCGTCGCGGGGCTTGCCGGCTTCGCCAACGCCTCGCCGTTTGACCCGCGCGCCGCCTATGAGACCTCGGTGAAGGTTTCCGTGTTTGTCGACCCTGATGCGCAAGGACAGGGCGTCGGCGCCGGCCTTTATGCGGCGCTGTTCAAGGCGCTCGTCGGCGCCGACCTCCACCGCGCCTATGCGGGGATTGTGGCGCCCAACCCCGCCTCGGTCGCGCTGCACCAGAGGTTCGGTTTCCGCCATGTCGCGACGTATGACGAGGTCGGCCGCAAATTCGGCCGCTATTACAGCGTCATGTGGTTTGAAAAGCGGCTCTAAATCGCTCGACTCCCGGCTTTCCTCTGCTATAGAGACCCGCTTTCGGCGGTCGGGGCGCCTCGGTCGGGCGGCCGGCTTTCGCGCGCGGGTGTGGCGGAACTGGCAGACGCACTGGATTTAGGTTCCAGCGCCGCAAGGCGTGGGGGTTCAACTCCCTCCACCCGCACCAGACTTCGCACGACAGGCGAGCGAGAAATTGGGATTGCAGGCGCGGCATCGCGCGACAAGAGAAGGCGTGGACGACCATGGAAGTGATTGAAAAGACCGCCGATGGCCTCGAGCGCAAATTCACCGTGCGCGTGCCGGCGGCCGAACTCGACGCCAAGCTGAATGCGCGCCTCGCCGACGTCAAAGGCAAGGTCCAGCTCAAGGGCTTCCGCAAAGGGAAAGCGCCGCTGCCGTTCCTGAAGAAGATGTACGGCAAAGGCATGATGAGCGAGATCCTTCAGGAGATCATCAACGAGACGAGCTACAAGGCGTTCACCGATCGCGACCTCAAGCCGGCGACGACCCCGCACCCGCATTTCCACGGCGACTTCGACAAGATCATCGACGGCCATGCGGATCTTGAATATGACGTTCACGCCGAGGTTTTGCCGTCCTTTGAACCGGCTTCGGTCGACGGCCTGAAATTGAAGCGCCCGATCGCCGAGATCGCCGACGCCGACATCGACGAACAGGTCAAGAAAATCGCCGATTCCAATCGCGACTACGAGCCGCGCAAGAAATCCGAAAAAGCCAGAGAAGGCGACATGGTCGTGATCGACTTTGTCGGGACGATCGACGGCAAGGAATTCGCCGGCGGCAAGGGCGAGGGTCATTCGGTCGTGCTGGGATCAAACTCCCTGATCAAGGGCTTTGAAGACCAGCTGGTCGGCGTCAAAGCCGACAGCGAACTCGACGTGAAACTGACCTTCCCGGAGGATTACGGTTCGGCCGACCTCAATGGCAAAGCCGCGGTTTTCGCGGTGAAAGTCAAGGAAGTGAAAGCGCCGAAAGAGACCGCGATCGACGACGAGTTCGCGAAGAAACTCGGCCTCGACGACCTCGCGGACTTGAAGAAGCGGGTGCGCGAGCGGATCGAGGCGGACTACCGGTCAATGTCGCGCAGCCATGTGAAACGCGCGCTCCTCGACAAACTCGACGCCGCCCATGATTTTGATTTGCCGAAGTCGATGGTCGACGCCGAGTTCAACCAGATCTGGTCGCAGGTCGCGAACGCTGAACGCGACGAGGAAGACAAGGACAAGACCGACGACGAGCTGAAAGAGGAGTATCGCAAGATCGCGGTGCGCCGCGTGCGTCTTGGTCTCGTTCTCGCGGAAATCGGCCGACGGGCCGACATCCAGGTTCCGTCCGAACAGGTGCAGCGGGCAGTGCAAGAACAGGCGATCCGCGAAGCGCAATATTTCGCGATGCAGGGCCAGAAGGTTTCGCCGCAGGACGTCCTCAAATTCTACCAGCAAAATCCGGGGGCGGTTGCGCAGATCCGCGCGCCGCTGTTTGAAGAGCGGGTTGTCGATTTCATCCTCGAAAAGGCGGATATCGCCGACAAGAAGGTGTCGAAAGACGACCTGATGAAAGACCCGGACGGGGAAGACTAGGGCCGACGCAACCGGAACGGCGCTAATTGTCGTTACGCCTGCGCAACGATAGCTTGCAATCGTCCAAGAATAACCGTCGCTTAAACTGCGCGCCGTAATGTGAAGGCGGGTTTGGCGGGACGGGGCGTTGGTCTTCGGTCCGGCAATACCATATTAACCGAAACGCCGCAGGCCGGCGTAAGAGAGATTATGCCGACCCGAATTCGCGGGCCGGTCAACTGAAAGCTGCTGTAGAGAGATCCATGAAGGACCCCAACGACATTTTCATGAACACGCTGGTGCCGATGGTCGTCGAGCAATCGAGCCGGGGCGAACGCGCTTATGACATATACTCCCGTCTGCTGAAGGAGCGGATCATCTTCCTGTCGGGGCCGGTCCATGACGCGGTGTCGACCCTGATCGTCGCCCAGCTGCTGTTCCTCGAGGCGGAAAACCCGAAAAAGGAAATCGCCTTCTATATCAACAGCCCGGGCGGTTCGGTTTCGGCCGGCCTCGCGATGTACGACACCATGCGCTACATCCGCCCGGCGGTCTCGACCATGTGCATCGGAATGGCGGCCTCGATGGGGTCGCTGCTGCTCACCGCCGGCCAAAAGGGCCTTAGATTCTCTCTCCCGAATTCCCGCATCATGGTTCATCAGCCGTCCGGCGGTTTTCAGGGGCAGGCCTCGGATATCGAGCGCCACGCACAAGATATCATCAAGATGAAGCGCCGGCTGAACGAGATCTATGTCGAGCATTCAGGCCAACCCTATGACATCATTGAGAAAACCCTGGATCGCGACCATTTCATGTCGCCGGAAGAGGCGGTCGATTTCGGGCTGATCGACAAGGTTCTCGAAAGTCGGGCGGCGGGCGACGAGTAACTGTCGTGTCAAAAAGGGTTAGCGGGCGGGCGAAAAGTCAGCTTGATTGGCGGGTTGCGGTTGTGATCGAATACAGGGAAGGGACGGCTTGGAGCGGGATCAGGGCGGCGGATGGCGCAGATCGTGCACATCTTCGCCCACTGTGTCGGGTGTTGTTCCAGGGCAAGGCCTGCGCCACACCGGGTTTCCGGTCGCCGTTAAGCGGCGGCTCGGAGCTCCTCGAAGGAGTTGCATAGCGTGAGCAAGGTTAGCGGAAAAAGCGGCGGCGAAGGCAAGAACACGCTGTACTGTTCTTTTTGCGGCAAGAGCCAGCACGAGGTCAGAAAGCTGATCGCGGGCCCGACGGTGTTCATCTGCGATGAATGCGTCGAGCTCTGCATGGACATCATTCGCGAGGAGTCGAAGTCGTCGCTGGTGAAAGCCGGCGAAGGCGTCCCGAGCCCGCACCAGATTTGCAAGGTTCTCGACGATTACGTCATCGGCCAGAAACAGGCCAAGCGCGTCCTCTCGGTGGCCGTCCATAATCACTACAAACGCCTCAATCACGCGTCGAAGAACAACGACGTCGAACTGGCGAAATCGAATATCCTGCTGCTCGGCCCGACCGGATCGGGCAAGACGCTGCTCGCGCAGACGCTGGCGCGCATTCTCGATGTGCCGTTCACCATGGCGGACGCGACCACCCTCACCGAAGCCGGCTATGTCGGCGAGGATGTGGAGAACATCATCCTGAAGCTGTTGCAGTCCGCCGACTACAATGTCGAGCGCGCGCAGCGCGGCATCGTCTATATCGACGAGGTCGACAAGATTTCGCGAAAGTCGGACAACCCCTCGATCACCCGCGACGTTTCGGGTGAGGGCGTCCAGCAGGCGCTGCTGAAAATCATGGAGGGGACGGTTGCGTCGGTGCCGCCGCAGGGCGGGCGCAAGCATCCCCAGCAGGAATTCCTGCAGGTCGATACGACCAATATCCTGTTCATCTGCGGCGGCGCGTTCGCCGGCGTCGAAAAGATCATCTCCTCCCGGCATGCGGGGACGTCGATCGGCTTTGGCGCCAAGGTCGCGGCGCCCGACGATCGCCGCGTCGGCGACGTGCTGAAAACCATCGAGCCGGAAGACCTCCTGAAATTCGGCCTCATTCCGGAATTCGTCGGCCGCTTGCCGGTCATCGCGACGCTTGAGGACCTCGATGAACCGGCGCTCGTCCAGATCCTCACCCAGCCGAAGAACGCGCTCATCAAGCAATATCAGCGCCTCTTCGAGATGGAGGACGTGAAGCTCACTTTCACCGAGGACGCCAAATCGGCGATCGCGCGGAAGGCTATCGCGCGCAAGACCGGGGCCCGCGGCCTCAGGTCGATCATGGAAGGCATCCTCCTCGATTCGATGTTTGAACTTCCTTCGATGCAGGGCGTCGCCGAAATCGTCGTCAACGGCGAAGTCGTCGAGGGCCGCGCCAAGCCGCTGCAGATCTACGAAGATCGCGGCAAGGAAAAAGCCGAAATGGACGCGACCGCCTGACGGCCGCCGCCTGAAGAGCCTCAAACGGCGCCCCTCGACGGGCGCCGTTTTCGTCTGTCGGGCGGCTCGCCGGGCAGCGGGCCTTTTTCGCCGTCAGAAAATCGCGGGTTGAAACGGCGTGCCGGAACGCCACATTATGTCGGCGTCCGTCGCCTCTTGGCCGGCGGCGGTTTTGCGTCAAGCCGGGGGCGGAGCCGGTAAGACGTTAACAAAGGCCCGCCAATATCGCGGGGCGGACGCGGCAACCGGGCGCTTCATCGAGGCCCGAAAAACGAGGAATGTTGATGTCTGACAAAGTCAAATACGCCGTGCTGCCGCTTCGCGACATCGTGGTTTTTCCGACGATGGTCATTCCGCTTTTTGTCGGCCGCGACAAATCCGTGCGCGCGCTCGAACATGTGATGGAGCACGACAAGAAAATTCTGCTCGTCGCCCAGAAGGATGCGAGCGACAATGATCCCAAGGCCGACGGCATCTATTCGGTCGGCGTGATCGCCTCCGTCCTGCAGCTGCTGAAACTCCCCGACGGCACCGTCAAGGTGCTCGTTGAGGGCGAAGAGCGCGCGCGCGTCGAGGCCTTCACGAAAACCGATCTGTTCTTCGAGGCCGAGGCGACGACGCCGCCGGAGATCGAAGCGGAAGACGCCGAGATCGAAGCGCTCGCGCGTTCGGTCGCCTCGCAGTTTGAATCCTACGGCAAGCTCAACAAGCGCGTTCCCCCGGAAGTCATCGTTTCGGTGAATGCGATCGCGGATCCTGCGCAACTTGCCGACACCGTCGCCTCGCACCTCAATATCAAGATCTCCGAAAAGCAGGAGCTGCTTGAAATTTTCGACGTCGCGCAGCGCCTTGAGCGCGTCTACGCGCTGATGGAAGGCGAGATGAGCGTCCTTCAGGTCGAGAAGAAAATCCGCAACCGCGTGAAGCGGCAAATGGAGAAGACGCAGCGCGAATATTACCTGAACGAACAGATGAAGGCGATCCAGAAGGAACTCGGCGAGGGCGACGAAGCCCGCGACGAGGTCGCCGAGCTTGAAGACCGCATCAAGAAAACCAAGCTCTCGAAGGAGGCCCGGACGAAAGCGGACGCCGAAGTGAAGAAGCTGCGGCAGATGTCGCCGATGTCGGCGGAATCGACGGTCGTACGCAATTATCTCGACTGGCTGCTTTCGATTCCGTGGAACAACAAGTCGAAGGTGAAGCACGATCTGGAGAAAGCGCAGGCCGTGCTCGACGCCGACCATTACGGCCTCGACAAGGTCAAGGAGCGCATTCTCGAATATCTCGCCGTGCAAAAACGGATGGGAACGCTGAAGGGTCCGATCCTGTGCCTCGTCGGCCCTCCGGGCGTCGGCAAGACCTCGCTCGGCAAGTCGATCGCCAACGCCACGGGCCGCGAATTCGTGCGCGTCTCGCTCGGCGGCGTGCGCGACGAGGCGGAGATCCGCGGGCACCGGCGCACCTATATCGGCTCGATGCCCGGCAAGGTCATCCAGTCGATGAAGAAAGCAAAAAAGTCGAACCCGCTTTTCCTGCTCGACGAAATCGACAAGATGGGCCAGGACTTCCGCGGCGATCCGTCGTCGGCGCTGCTTGAAGTGCTCGATCCCGAACAGAACTCAACCTTCGCCGATCATTATCTTGAGGTCGATTACGATCTGTCGGACGTCTTGTTCATCACGACGGCCAACAGCCTCAACATGCCCCAGCCGCTGCTCGACCGCATGGAGATCATCCGGATTCCGGGGTACACGGAGGATGAAAAGCGCGAGATCGCCCGCCGCCACCTGATCCCGAAACTGATGAAGGATCACGGCCTCAAGGCGTCGGAGTGGAAAATCACCGATGATGGGCTGATGGAGCTCATTCGCCGCTATACGCGCGAGGCGGGCGTCAGGAGCCTCGAGCGCGAACTGGCGCGTCTCGCCCGCAAGGCGGTGCGCGACATTGAAACCGGCAAGGCGAAAAAGGTCGAAATCACCGAGAAGAACCTCGCCGACTACGCCGGCGTCACCAAATACCGCTATGGCGAAATCGACGGCGAGGATCGCGTCGGCGTCGTCACTGGGCTCGCCTGGACGTCCGTCGGCGGCGACATATTGACGATCGAGGCCGTGAAAATGCCGGGCAAGGGCCGTATGACCCCGACCGGCAATCTCAAGGAAGTGATGAAGGAATCGGTGTCGGCGGCGTCATCCTATGTGCGCAGCCGCGCCGCCGATTTCGGCATCGAGCCGCCGGTTTTCGACAAGACGGACATTCACATCCACGTGCCGGAAGGGGCGACCCCGAAAGACGGCCCGTCGGCCGGCGTGGCGATGGCGACAACCATCGTCTCGGTGCTGACCGGCGTTCCCGTCCACAAGGACATCGCCATGACCGGCGAGATCTCCCTTCGCGGACGGGTTCTTGCGATCGGCGGGCTGAAGGAGAAGCTGCTTGCGGCGCTTCGCGCCGGCATCAAGACCGTGCTGATCCCGCAGGAAAACGAGAAGGATCTCGCGGAGATTCCGGACAATGTGAAAAAGGGCCTGAAGATCATACCGGTCGGCCGGGTCGACGAAGTCCTCGCCTATGCGCTGACGCGGCCGCTGAC
Organism: Parvularculaceae bacterium; assembly: GCA_041739835.1. Classification (GTDB taxonomy): domain Bacteria; phylum Pseudomonadota; class Alphaproteobacteria; order Caulobacterales; family Parvularculaceae; genus Amphiplicatus. The sequence goes on from JBGSNB010000220.1 coordinate 7,183, forward strand.
GCCGATCGAATGGACGGAGCCCGCCTCGCCGCCGCCCGCCAAGGACGCAGATGCCGGGGACGCCGTGATCACGCACTGAGGCGAAGCCGCTCCAGGCTGGGCCGACAAAAAAAGCGGCACCGAAAGGCGCCGCTTTTTCAATTTGATGGACAACAGGAACAAAAGATGGACCTCAGCCGACCGTCGCGATCGCCGCCGGTACGGCGATCACAATCGCGGCGATCGCCATCGCCAGGTAAAATAGCCCGGTGGCCAAGCCGCTGAAATCAGCGCTGTGGCCGCCAGCATGGGGACGAGAAATAACTGCCATGGTGCAACTCCTTACTCCAAAACGGGATTTAGGCCGCCGGCGAAATCACCCTTGGCTGTCATCCAACTGAGACAAAAACGTCATCGAACTGTCATATAGCGCAACTCTTGCGCATGCGCAAGGGGTGCGCCCATGGAAATGTCGTTTTTTTCCGGCCGCCCAATAGGTTAACGGAATTGTCGCATCAGGGGCGATTTGCCCCGGCCGGGAGCGCTTCAATCGCGGCGCGGCGAGCCTTAGAAAGGACGGCATGACAAAGGTTGAAGAAGCGCGCCTCGACGCCGCCGACTGCGCCTCCATGGACGAGGTCCGGGCGGAAATCGACCGGATCGATCGTCAGCTTGTCCGTCTGCTCGCCAAACGTCAGGCCTATATTGAGGCGGCGGCGCGCATCAAGGACCTCGAAAGCGAGGTTCGGCTCGAATGGCGGATCGAGGACGTTGTCTCAAAGGTCCTCGCCGCCGCGCATCGCGAGGGCCTTTCGAAGCGAATCGCCGAACCTGTTTGGCGCGAACTGATCGAGCGCTGCATCGAGCACGAGCACGAAGTCTTTCGACGGCGACATGCGGCAGGGACTGCGAGGAAAGCCTCCTGATCGTCTCGCCAAGCCGGCGAATCCGGGCAGACTGCGGATCGAGTGAGGGGTTTTCCTTTGCTCTCGCGGTAGGCGGGGGCGATAGTCAGTCCAAGAATATTTGAATTCCCCACCGAACCAGAAAGGGTGAACGAATGAACAAGAACGAATTCATCGACCGAGTCGCGGACCTCTCCAGCATGAGCAAGGCCGACGCGACGCGCGCCGTCGACGCGGTCTTTGACGCCATCACTTCCGCGCTGAAAAAAGGCGATGACGTTCGCCTGGTTGGGTTCGGAACATTTTCAGCCGCCAAACGCAAAGCCCGGGAGGGCCGCAATCCGCGCACCGGCGAGACGATCCAGATACCGGCTTCCACCCAGCCGAAATTCTCGCCCGGTAAGGGCCTTAAAGACGCGCTCAACTGATCGGCCCTGGAGGTCGGACGTCCGGGAGGTCGCGGAAGGCCCCTCGCTCGCTTGCGGGGAGCGTCGCGCATCTTGATTGCGCGCCGCCAAATTGCGATCTGTGCGCGGTCGCGCGATCGGGCGGTTAGCTCAGCTGGCAGAGCGTCTGGTTTACACCCAGTAGGTCGGCGGTTCGAACCCGTCACCGCCCACCAGCTGCCGCACCTGTCATTTGATCCGGGAAGAGATCATCTGCGCCGCCGCGGTCTTTAGAGGCGGCCGGTCAGCGAGACGCGGAAGGCGCGGGGGCTTCCGGGCGTGATGTTGTTGTCATTGTGCGCGGTCGGAAAATAGGTTTCGTCGAACAGATTCTCGACGTTGAGCTGCGCTTCGAAACGCTCATTCAGCGTGTAGTAGATTGCCGCATCGACGCGCGTGAAGCCGGGAAGCGTCACGGCGTTCGAGATCGAGGCGAACTGGTCGGTCTGATGGATGACGCCGACGCTGCCGCGCCAGGCGTCCGTGAAATTATAGGCGTTCCAGATCGCGAAGGCGTGTTTGGGCACCAGCGGGATGTCGCGACCCGCCGGCGCGGCGGTCGTCGAGCGAATGATCTCGGCCTCTTGCAGCGTATAGCCGGCGAGAATTTCCCAGCGGTCGGTGATCGAGCCTGCGAGCGAAATCTCGACGCCCTTGCTGCGTTGCGCGCCGGTCAGCACAGTCTGGTTGGTCGCCGGGTCGATCGCGGTCGTGTTCTCGCGGTCAAGCCGGTAAACGGCGGCGGAAAATGAAAGGCCGGCGCGTGGCTCCCATTTGACGCCGGCCTCGATGTTTTCGAAAGTTTCAGGCTCAAGCGCGGCGCTGGTCGCCGACAGCGACGCGAACTGGTCGCCCGATTGCGGCAGGAAGGACCTCGAATAGCTCGCATAGATCGACGCATTCGCCATCGGCTTGACGATGACGCCGCCGCGCGGGCTCCATTGATTGTCCGCGCGCGACAACACGGTCGGCGTCAGGTTGTCGGAAAATTCCAGGTCGAAATGATCGAAGCGGACGCCGCCGATCAGCTGCAGCCACGGCGCGAGGTCGATCTGGTCCTGAATATAGACGGACGCAGTCGTCAGATCGACGCGATTGTCGTTCTGGAGGCCGAGAAACACCGGCGGCGCGAAGGTTCTCGGGCTGGCGATGTTGACGATTCCGGCGGCGTTATTGTTCGCCGTGCGGAGATTGTCCGTATCCTGAACGCCGAACTCCCCGCCGATCAGGATCGTGTGGCCGATGCCGCCGGTCGCGCCCTCGATCACGACGTCGGCCTGATTGAAGAAGTTGCGCCGGTTTGTGGCGCTGAAATAGGCCTGCAGCGCGACGTCGCCATTCGCCTGGACGGGGCTGTTGGCGTGAACGTTTTGATAGAACTTGTCGTAGTCGGCGATGCGCAGGGTGTTGCGCAGTTTCACCGCGTCGCTGAATTCATGGGCGATCGCAATTTCGCCGGCGTGAACATCGACCTCGCTGAAGGACGCGTCGGGATTGCCGAAAAAGGCGCGCCGATCGTTCGCATAGGGCAGGCCGTTCTGCGAGGGCGCGCCGCGGTCGACCGTGCGATCATCGCGCAGGAACTCGTAAGAGACATCGATCGTCGTTGACCCCGCCGGCGCAAAGCGCAGGGTCGGGCTGGCGCCAAAGCGCTCGATGCCGACGAAATCGCGATAGCTGTCCGAATTCTCGTAAAATGCGTTGAGACGCAAAGCTGCGGTCTCAGAAAATGCGGCGCCGATATCCGCCGCGCCGCGCGCAAAGCCGAAGGCGCCGCCCTGCAAGGTCAGCGCTTGTTCGGGATCAAAGCCCGCCTTCTTCGAAACCCGGTTGATGACGCCGCCGGCGCCGCCGCGCCCGAAGATCATCGCGTTCGGCCCTTTCAGGATCTCAATCCGCTCGGCGTTATAGAGATCGCGGAAATATTGGACGTCGTCCCGGATGCCGTCGACATAGAAATCGGCGGTCGACGCGTTGCCGCGCAGGACCGGCGCGTCGCGGTGGCCTTCGCCTTGCGCCATGGAGACGCCGGGCGCATAGCGGACGACATCCGCCATCGATCGCATCATCTGATCGTCAATGAGGTCGCGGGTGATGAACGAAATCGACTGCGGAATGTCGACCAGCGCAGTGTCTGTCCGGGTCGCGCTCGCGGTCCGGTCGCCGACATAGTCGACGCGCTCGCCGGTCACCAGCACCTGATCGTCGATCATGGCGAGACGCGCCTCAAGCGCTTCGTCCGCCGCCGCCGCGCCGCCAAGTCCCGCGGTCGCCCCGGCGATCGCCGCCGCTTTCAGCCAATTCGCCACGCTAGCCCTCCAAATATGCAATTGAGAACCATTCGCAATAACGCTTAGCAAGGTGCGCCGCTCCTTGCAAGTAATTATCAGGCGCAGATGCTGCGTCGTTTTCGTCGGGAGGAGCGCAGGGTGCGCCGGGGCGGCTGGCGGGGCGAGGTTCGTGTCGTTAGCGTGACGACAAAGGGCGAAAGCGGGACCTTGCGTCCCCTGCAGCGGAGTGCCGACCATGAAGTGGATGCCGTTTTTTGCCGCCGCGATCATCGCCGGGCCGGCCAATGCCGGCGAAACCTACTCAAAGACCTACGATCTGCGGGATTTTTCGGCGATCGAGATCAGCGGAGCCTATGAGCTCGATGTCGAGGTCGGCGATGATTACAGCGTGCGGCTGACCGGCCCCGAAGAGGAAATGAGCCGCGCCGAAGTCGTCGTGCGCGACGGCGCGCTGACCCTCGGCAGCCGCAAGCATCGCGGCGATCGCGACGGCGTCCTTGCGGTCGTCACCATGCCGGCGCTCGACCGCCTGTCGGTTTCAGGCGTCGTCGACGCTGATATTCGCGGCGTCGACGCCGGCGCCTTCAAGATCAATCTGTCCGGCGTCGGCGAAGTCAAGGTCGATGGGCGCTGCGGGCAGCTTTATGCGCGTGTTTCCGGCGTCGGCGAACTCGACGCCCGCGCGCTGAAATGCGGGAGCGCGGAGATCTCCCTTTCCGGCATGGGCGAGGCGAGCGTCTTCGCGCGCGACGTCGCGAAGGCGGAAATTTCCGGCATGGGGGAAATCAACGTCTACGGATCGCCGAAGACCGTCGATAAACGCGGCGGGTTCTTTGCGGAAATCAACGTGCACTGAGAGAAATGCGGGGGGGCAGGAGGGCGCTATGAGGATATTTCTGGGTTTCGTCATCGGGCTTGTGCTGGCGATTGCGATCGCTTTCACCGCGGTCAAAGTCGCATGGGGCGGGCTCACCGATCTTGAGGACCGCAATCGCGGCGATGATGTGTCGCGAACGATTGAAGCGGTCGACTTCGACCGCATCGAAGTCGCTGGCGTCTATGAACTCGAGGTGACCGTCGGCGGAGAGTATTCGGTGTCGTTGTCGGGACGCGAGGAAGATCTCGCCCGGACCACCGTCGGCGTCGCGGACGGCGTGCTGACGCTTGACACCGCCGAGCGCAACGCCGAGGGCAAGCGCAAGCTCGTCAAGCACGCGATCACCGCAAAAATCGCCATGCCGTCGCTCCGCGCGATCGACGCCGCC
>JBGSNB010000233.1:0-1679 GCA_041739835.1 Parvularculaceae bacterium
CCGCCGACGGCGCGATCGAACGCATCTATCGCCGGCCCGGCGAGATTGCGGCGGCCGGCGATCCGGTCGTCGCCCTGCTCGCGCCTGGAAACCTGAAGCTCAAATTCTTCGCGCCCGAACGCCTGCTGTCGTCAATCCGCATCGGCGACCCGATTTCGTTCGCTTGCAGCGGCTGCGACGGTGCGCGCAGCGCGACGATTTCCTTTGTCGCGAGCGAGCCGCAATTCACGCCGCCGGTCATCTATTCGATCAAGGAGCGCGACAAGTTCGTCTTCCTCGTCGAGGCGCGTCCCGATGATCCCGCCGGACTGCGGCCGGGCCTGCCGGTCACCATCGACATGCCATGAACGGCGATCTCGTCATCGACGTCAAAGGACTGACCAAGCGATTTGGCGCGAAGACGGTCGTCGATCATTTCGACCTCGCGGTGCCGAAGGGCGCGATCTACGGCTTTCTCGGCCCCAACGGCTCGGGCAAGACGACGACCATCCGCATGGTGTGCGGTCTTTTGAAGGCCGATGGCGGCGCCGGCGCGGTTCTCGGCCTCGATGTCATCCGCGACAGCGCTGCGATCAAGGAGCGCGTCGGCTACATGACGCAGCGCTTTTCGCTTTATGAAGACCTGTCGATCCGGGAGAATCTCGAATTCATCGCCCGGCTTTACAGCCTCGATCATGTGCGCGACCGCGTTGCGGCGTCGCTGAAATCCCTGGGGCTGACCGATCGCGCGAAGCAATTGGCGGGAACATTGTCCGGCGGCTGGAAGCAGCGCCTCGCGCTCGCCGCCTGCATGATCCACGAGCCGGAATTATTGCTGCTCGACGAGCCGACCGCCGGCGTCGACCCGAAGGCGCGACGCGATTTCTGGGACGCGATCCGCGATTATTCGGCGGAGGGCGTGACGACGCTGGTCTCGACCCACTACATGGACGAGGCGGTGCAATGCGACCGCATCGCCTTCATCGCCTATGGCAAGAAGCTGATCGACGCCGCGACCGCCGACATTCCGGGCGAGGTCGGCCTTTCCGCCTGGCGCATCAAGGCCGATGATCTCGACGACGCGACGCGGCGCCTCAAGACCGCAAGCGGCGTCGACGTACTGGCCCGCTTCGGCGCGGAAATTCATATCGCCGGCCGCGACGCCGGCAAGCTCGCCGAGGCGGCGAGGCATCTGGGCGACCTTGCGGGACTTGAAGCGGGGCCGATCGCCGCGGGCCTCGAAGAAGCGTTCATCTATCTGATGACCGGCGCGCAGGACAATTTCGCGAATGGGGCGAAGGCATGATGTCGTTTGCCCGCATCAAGGCGGTGTTCCTGAAGGAACTCGTGCAGATGCGGCGCGACCGGCCGACTTTCGCGATCATGATCATGGTGCCGATCATGCAGCTGACGCTGTTCGGCTTTGCGATCGACACCGATCCCCGCCATCTGCCGACCGCCGTCGAACTGCGCGATGACGGGCCGCTGACGCGCAGCTTCCTCGCCTCGCTGCGCCAGTCCGACTATTTCCGGATCGTCGCGCAGGTGCGCTCGGAAGCCGAGGGCGAAGCGCTGCTGCGCTCGGGCGCCGTCGCGCATCTGATCGTCATTCCGGAAAATTTCGAGCGCGAATTCGTGCGCGGCGAGCGCCCGCAGATCCTGATCGCCGCCGATGCGACGGACCCCGTCGCCGCCTCCGG
>JBGSNB010000259.1:0-2596 GCA_041739835.1 Parvularculaceae bacterium
TCCGCTCTGCGCCGCGTCCCGTGCGGCGCGCGCAACCGCCGTCGGCAGGTCGCCGCAAGGGACGCAAGGGGCGGTTCCCACAAGTTGACCCTCAAAGTCGCGCGACGCCTCGCCGATGAGATAGATCCCCCGCACGCGGCCCATCAGCGGACGCAGCGAGGCGACGCCGCCTTCTTTCGCCTTGCCGCCGGCGATCCAGAAGATGTCGTCATAGGCGGCGAGCGCGCGGCTTGCAGCGTCGGCGTTTGTCGCTTTTGAATCATTGACGAAGACGATCGGGCCTTTTTTCGCAACGATCTCCATGCGGTGCGGCAAGCCGACGAAACGATCCATCGCCTTGGCTGCGACATTCGGCGCGATCCCCTCGGCGATTGCGGCCGCCAGCGCCGCCGACGCGTTCTGCCAATTGTGCCGTCCGCGCAGCGCCGCAATATGAGATATATCGCCCGCCTCCCCCGATTTGTCGCCAAGGCTGAAAAAGAGCTTCGCGTTCAGCGCGAAGACGCCGCGGCCGAGCGAGCCTTCCGCCGAAATCGGCATCACCGATCGCGCACCCTCCGCCATCAGGCTGGCGCATAAACTTTGCGACCACGCGTCATCGACGCCGATGATCGCCGTATCGTCGATCGTCTGGTTCAGGAAAATGCGTTTCTTCGCGGCGGCGTAGCCTTCGATGCCGCCGTGACGGTCAATGTGGTCGGGCGAGAGATTGAGATGCACCGCAGTGTTGACGCGGAGCGTTTTTGCAAGATCCAGCTGGAACGATGACAGCTCAAGCACAAAGATGCGTCCGCGCGCAAGTTCCGGCAGCGCCAGCGCAGGCTTTCCGATGTTGCCGCCGATGACCGCGTCCTTGCCGCATTCCTTCAAGACATGACCGATCAGCGTGGTCGTCGTCGACTTGCCGTTGGAGCCTGTCACCGCGACGATGCGCGGACGATCTTTGCTGTCGGTCGCATTCACGGCTCTGGCGAAGAATTCGATATCGCCGATGATCTCGACGCCAGATTGGTGCGCTTTCTTGACCACCGGATGCGGCGCCGGGTGCGTCAGCGGTACGCCGGGGCTGAGCGCCAGCGAACGCAATTCTTCCCATGGCCATGATTTCGGCGGCTCGGCGGCATAACGCGTATTGCGCGTCCTCGCGCGCGCCTCTTCTTTCTCGTCCCAGCAATAGACCTCCGCGCCCGACGCAACCAATGCCTCGCAGGTCGCAAGGCCGGTCAGACCAAGGCCGTAAACGCCGATCTTCCGTTTTTCGATGTCCGGGATGAGGATCATAAGGGTCGAGGTCTGCCTAACGCAGTTTGAGCGTGGATAGTCCGATCAGCGCCAGGATCACCGCGATGATCCAGAAGCGGATGACGATGGTCGATTCCTTCCAGCCGAGCTGTTCGAAATGATGGTGAATCGGCGCCATTCTGAAGACGCGCTTGCCGGTGAGCTTGAAAGAGACGATCTGAATCATCACCGATAATCCCTCAAGGACAAACAGACCGCCGACGATTGCAAGAACGATTTCATGCTTGGCGGCGACGGCGATCGCGCCGATGGCGCCGCCAAGCGCCAGCGAGCCGGTGTCGCCCATGAAAATCGCCGCCGGCGGCGCGTTGAACCAGAGAAACCCGAGGCCGCCGCCGATAATCGCGCCGCAGATGATCGCAAGTTCGCCGACGCCTGGCACGAACGGCACGCCAAGATAGCCGGCATAGTCGAAGCGACCGACCAGATAGACAATGAAGCCGTATGCGCCGGCGGCGATCATCACCGGCACAGTCGCCAGACCATCGAGACCGTCCGTCAGATTGACGGTGTTCGAGGCGCCGACAATCACGACTGCGGCGAAGGGCACCATCAGCCATCCGATCGGCACGCCTGTCGCGCCCTCGCCGAACCAACCCTGAAAAAACTGCAGCGGCACGAACGGCACCGCAACGGAGGTTTCGATGCCGGCGGGCGCATCGGGGGCCGCGCCGAGAGTCCACACGCAAAGAGCGCCGGCGAGCAGCGCGACGCCGAACTGGATGACGAGCTTCATCGAGCCGACGACGCCGGACGCCGTCTGTTTCGTGACTTTCAGATAGTCGTCCCAAAAGCCGAGCGCGCCGAAGGCGAGCGTCACGCCCATGACGATCCAGACATAAGGATTGTCGAGGCGCGCCCACAGCAAGGTCGCAATCGTCATCGACAGCAAGATGAGCAGGCCGCCCATGGTCGGCGTCCCCGCCTTGGAGATGATGTGGCTTTGCGGCCCGTCCTGCCGAATCGGCTGACCCTTCCCCTGCTTGCGACGCATCCAGCGAATGAGGCCGGGCCCAACGATGAAAGCGATCAGCAGCGCCGTCATGATCGCGCCGCCCGCTCGGAACGAGAGATACCGGAACACATTGAACAGCGCGAACTGGTCGGAGAAATTCGTCAGGTAATAGAGCATCGCTCAGTCTTTTCTCTTTGCCGATTTCAATGCGACGCCGCGGCCTTGATGGCGGCGACGATCTCACTCACCTTAGAGGCGTTCGACCCCTTGACCATGACAATGTCGCCATCCTGAAGCGCCGACAAAATCGCCGGCGCCAGCGCGCGCGCGTCCGCCGCC
>JBGSNB010000269.1:0-5594 GCA_041739835.1 Parvularculaceae bacterium
TCTGGCGCCGATCTGCGCGTTCAGCTCGTCGACATCGCCGAGGAGCGCAATGCGCGGATCGGACTTTGCGACGCGCGCGCCGTCGCCGAGCGAGGTCTCGCCCTTGTCGCCGCCGCGCGTGACGATCCGGTTGAGCCGGTCAGGCATGGTGCGTCCCCGTCACAAGATGACGCGCCCAGCATAGCCGCCGGGCGCGCCGATCCCAAGCGATGCAGCCTGACGCTAGCCGGCGACCTTCGCCGCGTTCATCGGCGGATCGACCTCGTCGCCGAGCGTCTTCACCTGCATCAGCGCCTTGATGATCGGCGAAATCACCAGCATGCCAAGTGCGACCGCCATCGCGACATAGGCGACATTGGTGTAGACGGCGGCGTAGCCCGCTTTCGCCGCGGCGATGTCGGTCAGCTGGCCGCCGATGGTTTCCGCGCCGGTCGTCCTTGCGATCACTGCTGCGAGATAATTCGACAGCCCCGAATAGAGGAACCAGGCGCCCATGGTCAGGCCGACGACCCGCGCGGGCGCCATTTTGGTGACGGCCGAAAGGCCGACGGGCGACACCATCAGCTCGCCCATGGTGTGGATCCAGTAGATCAGGAACACGAAATAGACGGCGGTCAGCCCGGCGGCGCCGGACGCTTTCATGCCGGCGACGAGCGCAAGGAAACCAAGGCCCGCCAGGAAAACGCCGAACGCGAATTTGACCGGCGTCGACGGCTCCATCTTCCGCTTCGCGAGCGCCACCCACAGCCACGCCATCACCGGCGCGAACATGAAAATGAAGCCGGCGTTCAGCGACTGGAACACCGGCGCCGGCACTTCAACGCCGAAAATAGACTTGTCGACCAGCCGGTCGGTGAAGAGGTTGAGCGAAGATCCCGCCTGCTCGAACAGCGCCCAGAACGGAATCTGCGCAAGCACGAAATAAATCGCCGCGAACATCCGGCTGCGCTCGACGCCCTTGAGCTTGACCGTCGCATAGCCGACGAGCCCGATCAGCACGACGACGCCCAGAATGCCGACATACTGGTCGCGGATCAGCTCGGCGTTCATGACCGTCAGCATGGAGATGCCGACAATGCCGAGCCCGGTGAGGTAGCAGGCGAGTTCGACATTGATCGGTCCAAAGACGGACTTTTTGAGCTTCGCGGGATCGGGCGGCTCGGCGCGGCCGCCAAGCCATTTCTGGCCGGCGAGAAACACCATGAGGCCGAGCAGCATGCCGATGCCGGCGAGGCCAAAACCGTATTTCCAGCCATAGACGATGCCGAGATAGCCGCAGAAAATCGATGACAGGAACGAGCCGAGATTGATGCCCATGTAGAAGATCGTGAAGCCGGAATCCCGGCGGACATCCTTGAGGTCGTAAAGCGACCCGACGATCGTCGAGATATTCGCCTTCAGATAGCCGACGCCCGCGATGATCAGCGCGAGCGAGAGATACAGGATGTTCAGATACATCGGGTCTCGTTCGACCCTTGTCGTATAGTCGCTTGTCGAAACCGCGGCCGGCAGGCCGACGGCGGCGGGATCGTCGACCAGCATCTGCGTCGCGCCCTCATCGAAGCGGATCGTCGACTGGCCGATGTCGGAGACGACGATCTGTCTGACATTGGCGCCGCTGCCGCGACCGGTCAGCGTCACCTCATAGTCGGCGCCCTGATAGGTCATGATCTCTTTCGATCCTGAGCCCTCGAACGCCATGCCGAAATGGCCGAGCACCAGCAAGATCGCGCCGAAGGTGACGGCCTTGCGCTGTCCGAGATAGCGATCCGCGAGGTTTCCGCCGATGATCGTCATGATGTAAACGAGCGCCGTATAGGCGCCGTAGATTACCGCGGAGCGCTCATCCGAGAACAGGAAATGCTGCGTCAGATAAATGATCAGCAGGCCGCGCATGCCGTAATAGGAAAAGCGCTCCCACATTTCGGTGAAGAACAGGATGGCGAGACCCTTCGGGTGGCCGAAAAAGCCGCGATCCGACGATGCGCCGATGGGCGGCTTTGCTGCTGGGTTGGTCATCTTCCCTCCTGTTTCGGGCGCATCGCCGTCAGCCCCGACGGCGGGCGCCCTGCCCCTTTTCAGTCATTGGCGTATAAGACAACGCGCGGGGGCGAACGCCTCCGCGCGCGGATCATGGGCGGGATGGTGGCTGAATTGCGGCGTGAAATCCAGTGCTTGATGGAAAGGGGCCTTGATGTTTGCGCTTGACGAACATTTGGCGAACGACACTGCGTGTGTCGGCGATATGCCGGTCTGCCGCGTCCTCCTGATGAAAGATGCGCGCTTTCCCTGGGCGATACTCGCGCCGCGCCGCGAGGGCCTTGTCGATTTTCACGACATGACGCCGGCGGACCGGTGCGATGTGATGGAAGAAGTCGCGAGGGTTTGTGTTGCGTTGCAGAAACTGACCGGCGCGACGAAGATGAATGTCGCGGCGCTCGGCAATATCGTCCGCCAGCTTCATATCCATGTCGTCGCGCGGTTCGAGCATGACGACGCATGGCCGCGCCCGGTCTGGGGGCTCGGAACGCCGCTGCCCTATGGAGACGGAGAAGCCGAGGCCTGCGCCGCCGCGCTCAAAGAGGCGCTTGGGATTTGAGCGCGCTTTTCTTCATCGCCCGGCGCACCAGTCCGACGATGCTGATCGCGAGCCAGAAAAACTCGATGACGATCGAGGGCGGATTGGGGCGGTGCCACAGCGAATAGAGAATGAGCAGCGCGCCGATCGCATTCAGCGCCGGATAGAGCGTGCGCGTCGAATCCATCCTGCCGATCTGGCTCAGAAAATAGGTGCCGACGACGAGCGCGACGCCCGCATAGCCGATGAGATCCGGAATGGCGAGGATATCTTGCGTCACGCCTGCATCGCCCAGCCTTCGACCGCCATCGCCGCCTGGCGCACGGCCTCCGAGCGCGTCGGATGCGCGTGGCTGGTGCGCGCGATGTCTTCCGAAGCGCCGCCGAATTCCATCGCCAGGACGATCTCGGCGATCATCTCGCCCGCGCCGACGCCGATGATATGGCCGCCGAGAATGCGATCGGTTCGCGCATCCGCCAGAATTTTCACAAAACCGTCCGTCTCGTGATTGGTCTTGGCGCGGCTGTTCGCGAGGAAGGGAAATTTGCCGACCTTGTAGTCGATGCCGGCTTTTTTCAGGTCCTCCTCGGTCGCGCCGACCGAGGCGACTTCCGGCCATGTATAGACGACATTCGGCACGGTGAGGTAATTGACGTGGCCCGCCTTGCCGGCGATCAACTCGACGCAGGCGACGCCGTCGTCTTCCGCCTTGTGCGCCAGCATGGGACCCTTGATGACGTCGCCGACCGCATAGACGCCCTCGACATTCGTCCTGAAATGGTCGGTCTCGATGAAGCCGCGCTGATCCGTCCTGACGCCGACGCGCTCGAGCCCAAGGCCCGATGTCAGCGGCCGGCGACCGATCGCGACGAGCACCGCATCCGCGTCGACGGTCTGCGCCTCGCCGCCGGCCGCCGGTTCGACCGAAAGCGTCACGCCGGTTCTGGTTTTCTCGGCGCCCGTCACTTTCGACGACAGACGAAACTCGACGCCCTGTTTCTTCAAGATGCGCTCGAACTGCTTCGACACCTCGCCGTCCATCGTCGGCAGGATGCGGTCGAGATATTCGATGACGGTCACCTTCGCGCCGAGCCGGCGCCACACCGAGCCAAGCTCAAGCCCGATGACGCCGCCGCCGACGACGACGAAACGTTTCGGCACGGACGTAAAATCGAGGGCGCCGGTTGACGAAACGATCCGCTCCTCGTCGATGTCGACGCCCTTCAGCGGGGCAACTTCGGAGCCGGTTGCGATGATGATGTTGCGCGTCGCGAGGTCCGCCGTCTTGCCGTCGGCGGCGGTTACCCGCACCTTGCCGGGCGCGACAATCTCGCCGGCGCCGAAATGCACGGCGACCTTGTTCTTCTTCATCAGGAACTCGACGCCCTTGGTGAGGCCATCGACGGCGGCGTCTTTCTGTTTCAGCATCTGCGCGAGATCGAGCGACAGACCATCGGTGCGAATCCCGAGCGCGCCGAACTGCGTCGCCGCCGCTTCATAGAGTTCGGACGCATGCAGCAGCGCCTTCGAGGGAATGCAGCCGACATTGAGACATGTCCCGCCGAGTTTTTTCGTGTCGCGCTTTTCGACGATCGCGGTCTTCAGCCCGAGCTGGCCGGCGCGGATCGCGGCGTTGTAGCCGCCGGGGCCGGCGCCGATGATGACCAGGTCAAGAAGCTCAGACATGAAGGTTCTTCCCGCGATCGCCGCTTTGCGTCGGGGGCGTCATGGGCGAACATTGCCGGCGAGGTCAAGTCTTGCGCGGCGTTCAGGCGAGATAGCCCCGCTTCGCCGCGCGGTCGGCGTAGAGCCATTGCAGGCCGGCGACGACGATCAGCGCCGCTGACCCGATGAGCCCGAGCTGGCCGTACATTTTCGCGCCGTCGGCGATGAGGATGTCATAACCGGCGAAGCCGAACACCATCAGCACGAAATACATGAGCAGCAGCAGGACGGCGACGCGGCGGCGCGCCAGCAACGCCAGCGCGCCGAAGAGGCCGGCCGCGACCGAGATCGCCCACAGCGCCTTGCGCCAGAGCGGAAAGCCGAGGATCCACTCGATCATCTTCGGGTCGAAGTCCTTCAGATACGCCTCGTCGCCCGTCGACGTCATCCAGTAGTCGTAAACGCCGAAGGCGTTCCACAAAAGCGCAAAGATTGCGACCGTCCAGAACAGCCAGGAAGGTTTGGTCATGGCGCGTCTCCCCATCGCCTGACGGAGATACTACACCAATGACGCCGTCGGCCAAAACCAGAGCCAGATCTAGAGATCGAGCATCAGCCTTTGCGGGTCTTCGAGGTTCTCCTTCACGCGCACGAGGAAGGTGACGGCGCCTTTGCCGTCGACGATGCGGTGATCGTAGGAAAGCGCCAGATACATCATCGGGCGGATGACGACCGCACCATTGCGGACGACCGGCCGCTCCTCGATCCGGTGCATGCCGAGGACGCCAGACTGCGGCGGGTTCAAAATCGGCGTCGACATCAGCGAGCCGTAGACGCCGCCATTGGTGATGGTGAACGTGCCGCCCTGCATTTCCTCAAGCTTGAGCTGGCCGTCGCGCGCGCGGCGGCCGAAATCGGCGATCGCCTTTTCGATGTCGGCGAGCGAGCGGTCGTCGGCGTCCTTCAGGACCGTCACGACGAGACCCCTGTCCGTGCCGACCGCGACGCCGATATCGTAGTGATTCTTGTAGATGATGTCGGTCCCGTCGATTTCGGCGTTGACGTCCGGAATTTCTTTCAGCGCGTGCACGCACGCCTTCACGAAGAAGGACATGAAGCCGAGCTTGACGCCGTGCTTCTTCTCAAAGAGATCCTTGTACTGATTTCTGAGCGCCATCACCGCCGTCATGTCGACGTCGTTGAACGTCGTCAGCATGGCGGCGTTGTCCTGCGCCTCCTTGAGGCGGCGGGCGATCGTCTGGCGCAGGCGTGTCATCTTCACGCGCTCTTCGCGCGCGCCAATATCGCGCGGGGGCGCCGGCGCTTTCGTCTGCGGCGATTCTTTTGTCGG
>JBGSNB010000299.1:0-1519 GCA_041739835.1 Parvularculaceae bacterium
CCGCCGTCCGCCGCGCGCGCGCCGGGCTGAAGGACCCGAACCGGCCGATCGGCTCGTTCCTGTTTCTCGGGCCGACCGGCGTCGGCAAGACCGAACTGACGAAAGCGCTCGCCGAATTCCTTTTCGACGACGACACCGCGATCGCGCGCATCGACATGTCGGAATTCATGGAGAAGCATTCGGTCGCGCGGCTGATCGGCGCGCCCCCCGGCTATGTCGGCTATGAAGAGGGCGGCGCCCTGACGGAGACCGTCCGCCGGCGTCCTTATCAGGTCGTGCTCTTCGACGAGGTCGAGAAAGCGCATCCCGACGTTTTCAACGTGCTGCTGCAGGTTCTCGACGACGGGCGCCTGACCGACGGTCAGGGCCGCACGGTCGATTTCAAGAACACGCTGATCATCCTCACCTCAAATCTCGGCGCCGAACATCTTGCGAGCCAGCCCGAAGGCCAGGACAGCGACGCGGTGCGCCCGCAAGTGATGGAGGCGGTGCGCGGACGGTTCCGGCCGGAATTCCTGAACCGTCTCGACGAGATCATCCTCTTCCACCGGCTGACGCGCGCGCATATGGATCACATCGTCGACATCCAGATCGCGCGCCTCGGCAAATTGCTCGCCGATCGCAAGATCACGATCGACCTCGACGAGAAAGCGCGCCGGTGGCTCGCCGACGCCGGTTATGACCCGGTTTACGGCGCACGGCCGCTGAAGCGCGTCATTCAAAGGGAGTTGCAGGATTCGCTGGCGGATCTCATTCTTGCGGGCAAGGTGAAGGACGGCGAAGCGCTGTCGGTCTCTGCCGGCGCCCACGGCCTCACCGTCAATGGCGAGACGGCGCACGGCAAGGGGCGCCGCTATGCCGGCGACGACGCGCCGCCCGCCGGCGCCTTCTTGAACTGACGAGGACAATGCAGATGCCGGGCAGGAAAATCGACGACAGCGACCGGCGCAGAGCGCTGAAGAAACTTATCGCCGACACCGTCGAGAGCGCCGGCGGCCTTGCCCCGGAGGAAATTCCGCATCGCGTTCGCGAACGGCTGAAGGATCAGGCGCTCGGCGGGCGCGATGTCGAGGCGCTGATCGCCGAAGCCTTGAAGGATCGGGACCGGAAGCGCCGATAGGCCGCGCGCGTCAGAGCGCGTCGCCGGCGGACGTCTCGGCGACGAGATTGGCCTGTTCGGCGACGACGCTGCCGCGCAGCGCGTCTACCTCGTCGCGCAACGACTTGAACCGCGTCAGTTCGGCGCCGGTCAGCGCAGTGCCGGTGGCGATCTTGAGACTTTGCGGGTTCACCGCCTTGTCCTTCAGATGAACCTCGTAATGGAGATGCGGCCCGGTTGAACGTCCCGTGGTGCCGACATAGCCGATGATGTCGCCCTGCCGGACGCGAACGCCGGTCCTGACGCCTTTCTTGATGCCGTTCATATGCGCATAGGCGGTCTTGTAGCCCTGCGCGTGCCGTATACGGATATAATTGCCGAAAGAGCCGTAAGGGCCGGCGCGCTCGACGACGCCGTCGC
>JBGSNB010000312.1:0-9388 GCA_041739835.1 Parvularculaceae bacterium
GCCAGCAGCCGGCCGCCAGAAAGGCGATCGGGATCAGCAGCCCGAGCTGCGGTTTCACGGTCAAAAGCCCCGCGGCGATTCCCGCGAGGATCGGGCGCCGGTCGGCGAACGCGCCGGCGAGCGCCAGCAGCGTCGCGGTCATCAATCCGTTCTGCCCGGTGATCACCGCCTGAAACGCCGCCGGCGAGGCGGCGACGAAGAACAGCGCCCACTTGTCCGCCCAGAGACGAAAGGTCGTGAACAGGAAGAGCCCGCCGAAAAGGGCGACCCAAAGCGCATAAGCGGCAAGATAGGGCGGCAGGCCGAACGGCGCGATGATCAGCGACATCGTCGGCGGATACATCCAGGCGAAATTGAGGTCGTCCTTGCCGAGATAAATCGCCTCCAGCATTTCCTTCAGGTTCGACATCTCATAGATGGCGATCATGTCCGGCGTCCCGGCGACGCTGGCGGCAAGCCGGAAAACGATGAAATCGCCGCCGATGACCGGTCCGGCCTTGGTGACGAGGTCTTCCGAGTGATAAATCGCGAGCGCGAAAGCGGTGACCGCGATGACGACTCGAATGAGCGCGAGAACCAAGAGGCTCGTTTTCAGGCGTGTCGTCATCAGCCGATGGATCAGCGGCATGCGCTTCGCCAGGTTGATCGCGATGTCAGGCATTCGATCCTCTGGCGGCGAGCAGGCCCCGACCGCTCAGTTGATTGACGAAGAGAACCCGGCGAGCGGCAATCAGAAATACCGTCATGAAGACGCCAAATGAAACCGGAAATGACGGAACCGCCTCGCCGCCAGGCATCAGCAAGGCGGCGACCCAAACGACGGCCAGCGCCGTTCGCTCGCCGCTCATCCAGCCATGGGCGGACGCGTGCTTGGCGAGCGCCAGCATTGGCGGCACCAGGAACGCCGCTTCGTAATAGAACGCATAGGGCGTCACCAATGGCGCGGTCGCGCCAAGAATGGCGAGGCGAAGATCGGCGTCCGGCGCCTTCTTCCAGACCATCATGAGGAAGGCGACGAGAATAACGGAAACGCACGCCTGAAGCGCCAGCGCCGAGGACTTGGCTACGCCAAGCAGGCTTGCTGCGCCAAAAGGCGTGACAAGTTTGTGCGCTGGAAATCCGCCCTCGGCGCCCATGCGGCCGCCATGGGCGAGAACCGCCTCGAAGAAGGCGCGCCACGGCTCGACGCCAAACGCTAATATGCTAGCCGCGATGAGGACCGCCGAGCCAACAGCGGCGACAGCGAAGGCGCGCCAATGGCCGCCGATAACAAAAGCGACCGGAATAAGCAGGCCGAGTTGCGGCTTGACGGTCAAAAGCGCTGCGGCGACGCCCGCGAGAATTGGACGGCTGCCGGCGAAGTAAATTGCGATGGCGAAGAGACTGCCGGTCAACAGGCCGGTCTGGCCTGTTATGATTGAGTAGAACACCGCCGGCGACGCCAGCACGATAAAGATCGCCGCGCGGTTTGGCCAGAGGCGGAATAGCGTCGCCGCGAACAAGGCGCCGAGCGCCGCAACCCACATGGCGAAGCTCCACAGATAAGGCGCCGCCGCCAGCGGCTTGATCAACAGCGACATCGTCGGCGGATATTGCCATCCGAACAGCATGTCGCCGCGCCCCGGATAAGCTTCCTGGAGGAGCGCGGACAACTTCGACATTTCGTAAATTTCGACCATGTCGGGACCGCCGGCAACGAGCGCCGCGCGATAGAAGACGAAATAGTCCGCGCCGATGATTGGACCGTAAGTGGTGAATAGCCCGTCGGAAGACGCCAGAAGCATGGCGTATTGGGCATAGGCGGTAATTGCAAAGAGGCCCGCCAATGCGACGACGGTCAACTGGAGCCTTGTCGTGAACAGGCTCGCGATGAGCGGAAATCGGTCCGCGAACAGCCTGACTAATTCGCCCATACGATTCGTTTACCATAAGGGGATAAATGAAATATTACCTGCGAGATGCAGCAATTTGGCCCCGGGGATGAGGCATGAGCGCAGATAACTCGGCTTCCGACGCGCCGCCGCCGCCGCCGCGAAACGAAAAGCGCCCGCAGCTTCTTTCGGTCGTTTGCCCCGCCTTCAACGAAGCGGACTGCCTCGCCGTTTTGCAGGCGTCGATCGACCGGACCTTGTCGGGCGCGGGGCAGCCTTATGAGCTGGTCTTTGTGAACGACGGCAGCGCTGACGCGACGTTGAGCGTGATGCGGGAACTTAAGGGGCGGCAATCGAACATCACCATTGTCGATCTCAGCCGGAATTACGGCAAGGAAGTCGCGATGTCCGCCGGTCTCGACCACGCGCGCGGCGACGCCATTGTCATCATCGACGCCGATCTGCAGCATCCGCCGGAAACGATTCTTGAAATGATAGACGGCTGGCGGGCGGGATATGACGTCGTCTACGGCGTCCGGCGGGATCGCGGCGAAGACGGCTGGCTGCGCCGCAAGACCGCCGAAGCATTCTACAAAACGATGAGCCGCCTCGGGCGAGCGCCGATTCCGGAGAACGCCGGCGATTTCAGGTTGCTGAGCCGCAAGTCGGTGGATGCGATTAAAACCATGCGAGAGCACCATCGCTTCATGAAAGGCGTCTTCGCCTGGGTCGGCTTCCCCACAAGAGCTGTCTATTACGACGTCGGACCGCGCGCCGCGGGCGTAAGCAAGTTCAATTTCTGGAAGCTCTGGAATTTTTCGATCGAAGGGCTCACTTCGCATACCTTGGCGCCGCTGAAGGCGTCGACCTATCTCGGCATTGTGGTCGCAATGCTCGCCCTCATCTATGGCGCCTTCGTCGTCGGCCAGACCTTGCTTCTCGGAAACCCGGTTCCCGGTTATCCGACACTTGTCACGCTGATGCTTTTTCTCGGCGGAGTTCAGCTGATTGTGCTCGGTGTCATGGGCGAGTATCTCGGCCGCGTGTTCAATGAAACGAAGAGCCGCCCGCTCTATTTCACAAACGAGGTATCGCTCGCCGATACGGCCGCACCGACGCTGACGGAGAACGGCTAGCGACGCGTCGTTTACCATCGCGCAATAAACGAAGCGTTATCTGTGTTCTGGCCGACAAGAGCCCCGGAGGGCGCGAATGGCGAAACAGGCAAGGAGCGCGGCGGCGATTTCGCCCCGGGCCGATCTGCGCCCGGCGCTGCTATCGATCGTCTGCCCCGCTTTCAATGAGGCGACGGTCCTCGACACCTTCGCGCTCGCTGTCGAGGCGGCGATGCGTGCCCTAGGTCAGCCCTATGAAATCGTCTTCGTCAATGACGGCAGCACCGACGACACGCTCGGCGTCATGCGCCGGCTGCGCGACCGGAATGCGGCGATCGCGATTGTCGACCTCTCCCGCAATTTCGGCAAGGAGATCGCGACGACAGCCGGCCTTGATCAGGCGAAAGGCGATGCCGTCGTCGTCATCGACGCCGACCTTCAGGACCCGCCGGAGGTCATCGGCGCGATGATCGACGGATGGCGCGAGGGTTATGATGTCGTCTATGCCCGTCGGCGCGAACGGCGCGGCGACGGCGCGGTGAAGCGGCTGACCGCCGCGCTGTTTTACAAGCTCATTCACCGTATCGGCGTCGTCGACATGCCGGAGAATGTCGGCGATTTCCGTCTGATGAGCCGCAAGGCGGTCGATGCGGTTTGCGCCCTGCGCGAGCGCCACCGCTTCATGAAAGGCATCTTCGCCTGGGTCGGCTTTCCGTCGAAAGAGGTGCTGTACGATCGCGCGCCGCGCGCCGCGGGGACGACCAAGTGGAATTACTGGCGGTTGTGGAATCTGTCGATCGAGGGGATCACCTCATCGACCCTGGCGCCGTTGAAAATATCGACCTATTTCGGCTTCGCGACGGCCTTTTTCGCCTTCGTCGCGGGTCTCTTTTACATCCTGAAGACGCTGTTTTTCGGCGACCCGGTGCCCGGCTTTCCAACCCTTGTCGTCATCGTGCTCTTTCTCGGCGGCATCCAGCTGATGGTGCTCGGCGTCATCGGCGAATATCTTGGGCGCGTCTTCAACGAAACGAAGCAACGGCCGCTCTATTTCGCGACCGATGTCTTTCCCTCCGCAGTCGATCGCGAGCGGCCGACCGTTCGCAAGGCCGGCTGAGTTGATCGCCGTATTCTCGAGCGCCGCCGCCCGCGTCCGCCGCCATTCCGGCGCGATGGCGCGGTTCGGCGCCGTCGGGGTCGCCAATACCCTGACCGAATTCGTCGTCTTCGGCGCGCTGCTGCATTTCGGCGTCGCGCCGCTCGCGGCCAATACGGCCAGCTTCTTTTGCTCCAATCTCCAGAGCTATGTCGTCAACGCGCATGTGACTTTCCGCCAGGACGGGGCGGCGGCGGCGAAAACTTTCGCCGGCTACCGCCGCTTTTTCTTCGCACATTGCCTGTCGCTGGCGATTTCGACCGCCTTCATCATCGCCTTCGCCGATACGATCGGGCCGTTCCTCGCCAAGGTCGCGGCGGCGGGTTTCGGCTTTGTCGCCAATTACGCGATGAGCGCGCTGTTCGTATTTCGCAAGGCCGCCGGCGACAGCCCGGAGCGAAAACCGCCGGATCAGGGCGCGTCGTTGAGCGACCAGTCATAACGGTAGGACCTGATCCGCGCCGCGCCGCTGAGCGCGGCGGCGAGCCCGGGATCGGCGAAGCGCCGAATGTGTTCAAGAACCGCCGCGTCATCGGCGCCGAAATCCTGCTGATACCAGCCGAAGATCTTCGAGAGGATGACCCGATCGCCGTCGATCGAAACGCCGCGCGGGTGATGGACGAAATCCCACGCCGCCGCATTGAGCTGCACGTCGAGGCGCGCGCCGACGAAGGCTTCCGTGGCGAGATTTGGGCATCCGATCGAGGCGCAATTGACGGCGTAATGGATGCGCGCATCGTCAAAAACGGGCCGGATGATTCCATGTTCGATGTCATTCAATGTCAGCGCGCGCGCCTTTACGGTCGCAACCGGCGTGTCCCATGGTTTTTCGAGGTCGCGGATCGAGGCGACGCCCGGGCGCGCGAGAATGAGCCGGACGGTCGCCGCATTGTAGAGATTGATCCAGTAAGCGAGCTGCTCGGAAGGCCTAAGGACGCCGACATCGATCGCTTCGAGCGCCGAGATATAGCCGTCCAATGCGACGCGGTCCTCAGCATTGACCGCGCCATAACGCACGCGATTGATCCCGTCGTCGCCGGCGACGACGTATCGGCCGAGAAACGCCGTCCATGCCGCGTGATCGACCGCCGCAGCCGACGCCTCATCGCGCATCGCGAAGACAGGGTCGATCAATTCCGACTTGGGTGCCGCCTGCCGTTCGATCCACATCGGCGCCGCCATCGCGGGCGTTGCGAGAACGAAGAGCGCGGCGAAAAGAGCGGCCCTGATCATGCATTTCACCTTAAGCGCGGGTCGCCGCCGCGCCAGTCACGATCGCGTCAGGCCGACTTTCCGGACCAGGCCCGATGTTCGGTATCAAGATTATAGGCGGCCATCGCAGCGAGCGTTACGATCTCCGGGACGCGAGCGCCGATCTGAACGATCTGGACGGGTCGCGCCAGGCCGATCAGCAAGGGTCCAAGCACCGTCGCGCCGCCGACCTCGCCAAGAAGCTTTGTCGAAATCGCGGCGGAATGGACGCCCGGCGTCACCAGCACATTCGCCTCCCCGGTCAGGCGCGAGAACGGATAGGCCTCGCGGACGCGCTCATTCAGCGCCATACGCGGCGTCATCTCGCCCTCATATTCGAAGTCGATATCGTCCCTGGCGTCGAGAATCCTGACGGCGCCGGCGACGCGCCGCGAATGTTCGGTGTCGGGGTTGCCGAAATTCGAATGGGAAATGAAAGCGAGCCTTGGCTGATAGCCGAGATCGCGGGCGGCGTGCGCCACCTGCACGCCGATCTCCGCCATATCCTGCGGCGTTGGCAATTCGGTGATGTTGGTGTCGGCGACAAACAAGGTCCGATGCTTGGCGAGAATGATGCAGACGCCGATCAGCCGCTCGCCCGGGCGCGGGTCGAGCGCGAGGCGGACATTCTCGAGCGCCACGTCATAATGGCGGGTGACGCCGGTGACCATGCCGTCCGCATGACCATGCGCGAGCATGCAGGCGGCGTAGACATTCCGGTCGGTGTTGGCGAGGCGCAGCACGTCGCGCTTCAGATAGCCGCGCCGCTGCAATCGGGCGTAGAGGTAATCCGTATACGCCGCCGTGTGCGGCGCCGTGCGCGAATGATAGATCTCGAATTCGGCGTCGGCCGGCAGGCCGGCGGCCTTGAGGCCTTCGCGGATGATTTCCTCGCGGCCGATGAGCACAGCCTTGCCGAGGCCTTCCTGCTGGAAGGCGTAGGCGGCGCGCAGCACCGATTCTTCCTCACCTTCGGCGAACACGATGCGCTTGGCCGATTTCGCGGTGCGCAGGGAGGAATAGACTTTTTGCAGGAACGACGCGGAAGGGTCGGTGCGCGCCGCCAGCTTCTCGGCGTAGCCGGTCAGATCCTCGATCGGCCGGCGCGCGACGCCGCTATCGGCAGCCGCCTTGGCGACCGCCGGCGGGATCGTCGAGATGAGGCGCGGGTCGAACGGCGTCGGAATGATGTAGCCGGGTCCGTATTTCAGCCGCTTGCCATAAGCCTCTGCGACCTCGTCCGGGACGTCGACACGGGCGAGCTTCGCCAGCGCTCGCGCGCAGGCGACCTTCATTTCTTCGTTGATGGTGCGCGCGCGCGCATCGAGGGCGCCGCGGAAAATATAGGGAAAGCCGAGGACATTGTTGACCTGGTTTGGATAATCGGACCGGCCGGTCGCGATGATGGCGTCGTTCCGGACCGCGATGATTTCTTCCGGCGTGATCTCCGGCGTCGGGTTCGCCATCGCGAAGATGATCGGGTTCTTCGCCATGGATTTCACCATCGCCTGCGTCGCGGCGCCGCCGACCGACAGCCCGATAAAAACGTCGGCGCCGTCCATGGCGTGCGCCAGCGTCCGCTTGTCGGTCTCGATCGCGTGCGCCGACCGCCACTGGTCGAGCTGGCGGCCCTTGTGCAGGACGCCCTTGGAATCGCAGACGATCGCATTCTCGTGCGGCAGTCCCATCGCCTTGATGAGGCCGATGACGGACAGCGCGGAAGAGCCCGCGCCGGACACCGCGACCTTGACCTCGCGGATCGACTTGCCGGTGATATCGAGCGCATTCAGCAGGCCCGCCGCGGCGATGATCGCGGTGCCGTGCTGATCGTCATGGAACACCGGAATGTCCATGATCTCCTTCAGCCGCTGCTCGATGATGAAGCTTTCGGGCGCCGCGATATCCTCGAGATTGATGCCGCCGAAGGCGGGACCGAGATAGCGCACGCAATTGATGAAGGCGTCGGGGTCTTTGGTATCGACCTCGATGTCGATCGAATCGATATCGGCGAAGCGCTTGAAGAGAACCGACTTGCCTTCCATCACCGGCTTTGACGCCAGCGCGCCGAGATCGCCGAGGCCGAGGATCGCCGTGCCGTTCGAGATGACGGCGACCATGTTGCCTTTTGACGTGTAGTCATAGGCGAGGTCGGGATTGGCGGCGATCGCCCTCACCGGGGCGGCGACGCCGGGACTGTAGGCGAGCGACAGATCACGCTGCGTCGCCATCGGCTTGGTCGGCGTGATCTCCAGTTTTCCAGGCTTTGCACCGGCATGGAACGCCAGCGCCTCCTCGTCCGAAACCCGGGTCGATGTGTCGTCCATGGCGGGCCCGCCTTTTCAGTCAGGTGTGAAGGCTTCCGGCTTAGCTGCGCCTCCCGACCGGAGCAATCGGCCAGGGCGGCATTGCGCCGCGCGTTGAGGGCGATTACCTGATCGGGGCCGCAAGGCCAGCCGGAGCGCCGCATGTTCATCCAGACCGAAGACACGCCGAACCCTCAATCGATGAAGTTCCTTCCGGGCGGCCCGATCCTTGGGCCCGGCGCCCTCGGCATGGATTTTCCGAATGCCGCGACGGCGGGCCCCTCGCCGCTCGCGCGCGCCCTGTTCGACATTGACGGCGTAGCCGGCGTTTTCCTCGGCGCCGATTTCCTGACCGTCACCAAATTCGAGTCCGTCGACTGGCGGCATGTGAAGCCGTCGATCCTCGGCGCCATCGCGGATTATCTGACCGCCGGCCTGCCGATCCTCGCTGACGGAGCCTCCGCGGCGAAAAAGCCGGCGACAAACCTTGACGATTATGAAGCGGAAGACCGCGAAATCGTCGAGCAGATCATCGAGCTGATCGACACCCGCGTCCGCCCGGCGGTCGCCGCCGACGGCGGCGACATCGTGTTCCAGCACTACGAGCCGCGCACCGGCGTCGTCTTTCTTTCCCTGCACGGATCATGCTCGGGATGCCCGTCCTCGACCATGACCCTTAAGGCGGGGATCGAGAACATGCTGAAGCATTACGTGCCGGAAGTCGTCAAAGTCGAAGCGGTCGCGTAAGGCCGCGGCGCTTAACCCCAACCACCACTCAAGGAGCCGCCGCCCGATGTCCGACAAGATGATCAACGATCAGGCCATGGACCTGATTTTCCGCGAGGCGCGGACGCGCAATGGCTGGCATGACCGCAAAGTGTCGCGCCCGCTGATGCAAGCGGTCTACGATCTGATGAAATGGGGCGCGACCTCGGCGAACTGCTCGCCCGCAAGATTTGTCTTCGTGGCGAGCGACGAAGGCAAGGCGCGGCTGGAGCCGCATCTGGCGCCGGGCAACCGGCAGAAAACCATGGCGGCGCCGTGCTGCGTCATCTTCGCCAACGATATGGAATTCCATGAAAAGCTGCCGCAGCTGTTCCCGCACACCGACGCGCGCAGCTGGTTTGCCGGCAATGAGGCGCTGATCGCCGAGACCGCTTTCCGGAACGGCACGCTGCAGGGCGGCTATTTCATGATCGCCGCGCGCGCGCTCGGGCTCGATTGCGGTCCGATGTCGGGCTTTGACAAGGACGGCGTCGACCGGGAGTTCTTTGCCGGAACGAGCGTGAAATCGAATTTCCTCTGCAATATCGGCTACGGGACGGACGAGAATCTTTTCCCCCGCAGCCCGCGGCTTGAATTCGACGAAGCGTGCAGGATCCTCTGATATAAGATGAGGGTCCTCGCGTTCGATACGTCGTTTGAGTCTTGTTCGGCGGCGATAGGTGACGGCGAGACGACCTGCTGGCGCGATCTGAAACTGATCGGGCGCGGCCATGCGGAAGTGCTGCCGGCGATGGTCGCCGCCGGGCTTCGCGCCGCGAATCTCGGCGTCAAGGACCTTGATCGCATCGGCGTCGTCATCGGGCCGGGCGCGTTCGCCGGCGTCCGCGTCGGTGTCGCTTTCGCGCGCGGCCTTTGTCTTGGAACGAAAGCCAGAGCGGTCGGTGTCACCAGCCTGGAAGCGCTGGC
>JBGSNB010000329.1:0-3267 GCA_041739835.1 Parvularculaceae bacterium
TCGTGCGCCAGATGCTCGCCCGCGGCGTCATCGATCAAACCCGGATCGCGGCGCTTGCCGGGATCAGCGCCGCGACATTGCGCCGGCGCCTTGATGAGGAAGGGGTGACCTTTCGCGATTTGCGCGCCGACGTGTTGAA
Source organism: Parvularculaceae bacterium (assembly GCA_041739835.1). Taxonomy (GTDB): domain Bacteria; phylum Pseudomonadota; class Alphaproteobacteria; order Caulobacterales; family Parvularculaceae; genus Amphiplicatus. The sequence goes on from JBGSNB010000329.1 coordinate 140, forward strand.
CGAGGCCGCGAAAAAGCTGTTGCGCAGCCGCACCTCCATCGCGGAGGCCGCGGAAGAGCTTGGGTTTTCCGACGTCCGGGCGTTTAACCGCGCCTTCCGGGCATGGAACGGCATGTCGCCCCGCGCCTTTGCGGACGCCGCGCCCACGAAGGCAAAATGAGCGAAAAAGACCACTTCGGGCGATCGAACCGGTCATGGTTGACGCCGCCGCCCGGCCCTAGGTTTCCGGCTGAAACGCGAAATCCAATTCGCTGCATCGGGAGGCCTCACCATGATATCAGGACTGAAGACACATAAAGCCGCGCGCGTCGCCGCGCTCGGATTTGCGTCGCTCTTTTCATTGAGCGCCGGCATGGGAACGGCCTTCGCGCAATCCGGGGAGACGACCGCGACCGGCGATGAAATCATCGTTTCCGCCCGCCGGCGGGAAGAATCCCTGAAAGACGTGCCGATCGCGGTCACCGCCTTTAGCGGCGACAAGCTTGAAGCGATGGGCGCGGTCGATCTTGCGGACATCGGCGACATCACGCCAAACGTCACCCTCGAGGCGACGCGCGGCTCCAACAACACGCTCTCGGCCTTCATTCGCGGCGTCGGCCAGCAGGACCCGGTCGCCGGCTTCGAGGCCGGCGTCGGCCTTTATGTCGATGACATCTATCTCAATCGTCCGCAGGCGGCGCTCCTCGACATTTATGATGTCGAGCGAATCGAAGTGCTGCGCGGGCCGCAGGGCACGCTCTACGGCCGCAACACCATCGGCGGCGCTGTCAAATATGTGACCAAGCGGCTGACAGATGATCCCTCGGCGACCTTGCGCCTGACCGGCGGCACTTACGGCCAGTTCGACGCGATCGGGTCGTTCAGCCTGCCGGTGCTGGTCGATTCCGCGATCGGCGACGTCCGGATCGGCGGCGGCGTCGCTTACCTGACGCGCAACGGCTTTGGCGACAATCTCGTCAACACGGATCTCGAGAACTACAACAAGGACGTTTTCGCGGCGCGGACCTCGATCGAGTGGGAGCCGAGTGAAATCCTGTCGATCCGCCTCGCCGGCGACTGGACCGAGGACAAGTCCGACCCGAAGCAAGGCCACCGGCTGCTGCCCTTCGCGGCATTTCCGGTTCTCGAGAACGAGTTCGACACCAGAGCCGGGCTCAACACGCCCGAACAGGACGTGCGCTCGCGCGGAATTTCGAATGTTGTCGAGCTGAAGGCGACGGATAGTCTGACTTTCAAGAACATCGTCTCCTATCGCGACGGCGACACCCTCACGCCGATCGATTTCGACTCGCTGCCGATCATCGACCTCGACGTCGCAACCATCTACCGCGACCATCAGTTCAGCGAGGAATTCCAGGCGCTCTATGAGGGCGACCGCCTCAGCGGCGTTGTCGGCTTCTATTATCTCGCCGCCAACGCCCGCAATGATTTCGACGTGCTCCTCGGGAGCGGCGTCACCAACGTTTTCACGTCGAGCGACGTCGACACGCGCACATGGTCGGTGTTCGGAGATTTCAGTTTCGACGTGACGGACCGGCTCGCCGTTTCCGTCGGCGGGCGGTACACGGAAGATGAACGCAGCATCTTCCTTCGCCGCCAGATATTTGTGAATGACGGCGTCACAGTCCCGCTCGGCGAGTTGTCGCCGACGCTCGGCGGACTGCCGCGCCCCCCGGCGCTGATCCAGACTGCGCTCGATGCCGAAGCGGACTTCGACGATTTCAGCCCGCGCGCCTCGATCAGCTGGAAGATTAATGACGACCACACGAGCTACGCCTCCTATGCAAAGGGCTTCAAAGGCGGCTCCTTCGATCCGCGCTGCGTCGCTTCGTCGGCGCCGAATATCGACGGCGACGCGACGCCGGGCGCGCTCGATCCGGATGACCAGCGGTCCTTCTGCCTGTTCCAGCCGGAAACGATCGATACCTATGAAATCGGCCTCAAGAGCGTCATCGGCGGCGGCGTCGCCACATCGAATTTCGCGGTCTTCTACAGCGACTATCAGGACGTGCAGATTCCGGGCTCCTTCGGCGTCGACACCAATAATGACGGGATCGCGGACACTTTCGCGGGCGTGACGACCAACGCCGCCGCGGCGACGCTCTGGGGCATCGAATGGGAAGGCAATGTCCGCTTCGCCGAAGACTGGCTGGCGGCCGGCGACGCGCTCTCCTTCCAGTTCGCACTCGGCTATATCAATGCGGAGTTCGACGAGTATTTCGGCCGCGGATCGCCGCCGCCTGATCTGACCGACGTCGCCGTGTTCCAGAACACCCCGGACATCACCGCCTTCGGCCAGATGAGCTACGACCGGCCGCTGTCGCTGATGGGCCGCGACGGCGGTGTCAATCTCTACACGTCCTTCTCGTTCCGCAGCGACACCAACCAGTTCAACTTCAGGACGCCGATCGACCAGCCGGCCTACGCGCTCCTGAATGCCGGGTTCTCGTGGACGACCGACAGCGGCCGCCTTTCGATGGGCGTTCATGGTACGAACTTGACCGACAAGCGCTACATCGTCGCCGGCTATGACTTTGTGACGGCGCTGCCGCAGTTCGGCAATTCGCCGCTTGGCGCTTCGGGCGTCCTCACGGGCTTTTTCGGCAATCCGCGTCAGGTCTTTGGCGCCGTCAAGCTTGCCTTCTGAGGCGAAACATTCCTCCCTCTCGGCGCGAGCGGTCTTGCGTTGTTATGATCGCTCGCGCCGATCCTTTCCTTGGCATGGCCGCATGGGGATGATCCTTTGCTGAAGAAAATCCTTCCCCTGCTTCTCGCGGCGGCGATCGCGGCGGGCGGCTATTTTTACTGGTCCGCCCTGCGGACGGCGGCGCCGGACGCCGGCGCCTATCTAACGCCGGACGACCGGATGATCGAGGTCGCCGGCGCAAACGTGCGTATACGGATGGAGGGGCGGGAGAGCGCGCCGCCGATCATCCTGTTGCACGGCTTTATCTACAGCCTTGAAACGTTCGACGCCTGGGCGGAGGCGCTGAAAGAGGACTATCGCGTCATCCGGTTCGACTTGCTGGGGCACGGCCTTTCCGGCCCGGACCCGCAGCAGCGCTATTCGCCCGAAGAACGGGCCGAATTTCTCGGCGTGGTGATGGACGCGCTCGGCGTCGAGCGGG
>JBGSNB010000333.1:0-6751 GCA_041739835.1 Parvularculaceae bacterium
GCCGCTCGAAGCCGAACGCGCGCGCGACGCGATCGGCGCCGGCGACCGGCTCACCGCCAGCGAAATTGATAAGATGCGCGCAGCGGTGTCGCGCTGCTGGAACGCAAGCGCGATCATCGGCGCGCCCGAGCCGGAAAAACTCGTTGTCGAAATCGACATCGACCTCAATCGCGACGGCACGCTCGCGGGTACGCCGCGTGTCGTCAATGCGCTCGAGATCGAGCTTTCGGGCAACCGGTTCTGGAAGGTCGCAGAGCAGAACGCCGTCCGGGCCGTTCAGCAATGCGCGCCCTACGACTTTTTCGACGTTGCGCGCTACCAGGAATGGAAGGCGTTTACACTCAATTTCGATCCGAGCCTCATGGCCGGTTTTTAAGCGACTTTCGCCGAACGGCGCCTTATTTCAGCGCTGCGAAGCATCTAGGTTCAGGCCCGACTCACAGCGCGCGAACAGGAAGTGACATGATCAGACAGACAATTATTTCGGTCATTGCGGCGTTGACCGCGGTCGCGGCGCTCTCGCCCGCAGCGGCGCGCGTCCGGATCGACATTACGCAGGCCAATGTCGAGCCGATGCCCGTCGCCGTCCCTGATTTTCTCGCGGGCGACAGCCAGATGTCGGGGTTGGGCCGCGACATCACCGGTGTCATCATGGCTGATCTAGATCGCTCCGGTCTCTTCAGCGTCATCGACCAACGCGCCTATGTCGAAAAAATCTCAAGCGTCGATGTCCGCCCGCGATTTCCGGACTGGCGCATCATCAACGCGCAGGTGCTCGTCGTCGGCGAAGTGCGCCAGACGCCGGACGGACGGATCGAGGTCGCAACGCGCGTCTGGGACGTTTATTCGAATGAGCAGCTGGGCGCCGTTTCCTTCAAGACGCCGGCCGACAATTGGCGCCGGGCCGCGCACAAGGTCGCGGATTTCGTTTACAAGTCGCTGACCGGCGAAGACGGCTATTTCGACACCCGCGTCGTTTACGTGCACGAGACCGGCCCGAAGGAGAAGCGCACCAAGCGATTGATGATCATGGATCAGGACGGCGCCAATCCGGTGCTGCTGACCGACGGTCTCAATTATCAGGCGCTGACGCCGCGCTTTTCGCCGACGCAACAGCAGATCACCTATATGGCGCTGTTCGATAATCGTCCGGGGCAGGTTTATCTCTTCAATATCGAGACCGGCGAACAAGAACAGCTCGGCACCTTCCGCGGCATGACCTTCGCGCCGCGCTTCACGCCGGACGGGACGCGCGTGTTAATGTCGATGGAACGCGCCGGCAATTCCGACGTGTTCATGATGGAATTGTCGACCCGCCGCCTGACGCGCCTCACCGACAATCCGGGCATCGACACTTCGCCGACGATGTCGCCGGACGGTCGCCGCGTCGCGTTCACCTCCGATCGCGGCGGCTCGGAACAGATCTATGTGATGAACGCCGACGGCTCGGCGCCAAAGCGCATCACTTTTGGCGAAGGGCGTTATCAGACGCCGGTGTGGTCGCCGCGCGGCGATCTCATCGCTTTCACGCGGCAGTATCAGGGGCGCTTTTACATCGGCGTCATTCGTCCGGACGGAACCGGCGAGCGGCTGCTGACCGAAAGCTATCTCGACGAAGGGCCGACCTGGGCGCCGAACGGGCGGGTATTGATGTTCTTCCGCGAAGCTTCGCCGGGCGCAGGTCCGTCGCTGTGGTCGGTCGACCTCACGGGGCGCAATTTGCGACGGGTCAGGACGCCCGGCGATTCTTCCGACCCGGCATGGTCGCCGCCGTTGCCCTGATCGCGCGCCGCGTCGGTGGGGCTTCGTAACGGGGATTTCATTTTGGGGCCAAACCGGTTTTGCTTGATCGGCGCCGCGGCGCTCACTACGGTCGTCACGATTGGCGATTCGTTGGTTAATCCTTAACGGATGTCCGGCAAGTTGCGAGCCGACTGCAGGCTGGGCCGAAAGGGCGACGCGGCCATCCTGATGTCACAAACTGTTTCTATTAGGGGCTGACGCGGGGGCGCGCTCGCCAAGGGCCCGCAAAAGCTGAGTGGAGCACGAAGGAAAAATGAACGTGAAAGTCTCAATCAAATTGATCGGCGCTGTCGGCCTTATGGCGCTTGCCGCCGCTTGCGCCAACAACAAGGCGACGGGTCCAGACGTTGCTGCGACCGGCAACGCCGACAGCGGCGTCTCCTCTGGAACGATCGTTGCGGGCAGTCAGGACGACCTTGAGCAGAATGTCGGTCACCGCGTTTTCTTTGGCTACGACCAATATTCGCTGACGCCGCAGGCGCAAGGAACGCTGCAGCGCCAGGCTGATTTCCTGAAGCAGCATGCGGGCGTCCGCATTCAGGTTTCAGGCAATTGCGACGAGCGCGGCACCCGCGAATACAACCTCGCGCTCGGCGCTCGCCGCGCCGAAGCGGCCCGGGCGTATCTTGTCAGCATGGGCGTCGATTCTTCGCGGATCACCACGGTGTCCTACGGCAAGGAGCGCCCGATCGACCCGCGCTCGACCGAAGAGGCCTGGTCGCTGAACCGCAATGCGACGTCGACGATTGTCAACGTCGGCGCGTAGTCTCTTTCGGGGTTTGAACAAGAGGGCGCGCCGGCTCAGAGCTGGCGCGCTTTCGCATTTTCGCCTTAGTTTTGTCGCGCCGCCGGGCTAAGGAAAGTTGGCGCTGCGGAGTGCGGCGGCGTTCGGACAAGGGTCACACGGCATGCGCAACGCTCATCGGTTTGCTATTTCCTCGCTTGCCTGCCTCGCGGCGAGCATGTCGGCGCCGGCGCTTGCCGGCACCAAGGAGCGTGTCGAAGCGCTCGAAGCGGCGGTCGCGCAGTTGCAGGCCGCCTCGCCTGCAGCTCTCGACTCGAACGCGAAGATTGATCGTCTCGAAGGCGAAGTGCGCTCGCTGACCGGTCGCATAGAAGAGCTGACCTATGAGCTGGAGCAAACCCGCGCGCGCCTCGATTCGGTCAGCGCCGCGCTTGCCGGCGAATCGCCCGCCGGCGGGCCGGTCAATCTCTCCGGCGTTCCCGCCGGCGAGTCGGACCTGATCGCCAATGAAATCAGCCGCGCCGGCGCCGATGTGACCCTGCCGCTCGATGCGGAAGCGGCCTATGCCTATGCATCGGAATTTCTGGTCACCAGCGATTATGGCCGCGCCGAAAAGGCGTTCACGCTTTTTCTGGAAGCCTTTCCAAGCCATCCCCGTGCGGCCGACGCGCGCTTCCGTCTTGGCGAGGTTTATCTGGCGTCAAGCAAGAACACCGAAGCCGCCGACACATTCATCGCGTTCATTCGCGCTTACCCAAATAGCGCGCGCGGCGCCGAGGCCTATCTGAAACTCGGCACCGCCTTTTCGCGCCTCGATCAGTCGTCGGAAGCCTGCAAGGTCTTCAAGACGCTGAAATCCAAATATCCGACCGCCGCACCCGCCGTCATGCAGCGGACCGAAGTCGAAATGGCGCGCATCAGCTGCCGCTGATGGCGGAACGCGGCTCGGCGATTCTGGTCCCTCCGACAGACCCGGCGGGGTTTCGCGCGTGCTGGCAGCGTCTGGGCGCACCGCGTCGGCTTTTGCTCGCCGTATCCGGCGGAGCCGATTCAATGGCTATGTTGCGACTGGCGGCGCCGCTGGGCGCATCAGGCGATGCGGAAGTCCATGTCGCGACTGTTGACCACGGACTGCGCGCCGCCGCCGCGACCGAGGCCGAATTTGTCTACTCGGCGGCGCAAGCGCTCAGATTACCGCACACCATTCTGCGATGGACCGGCGAAAAGCCGGCGTCCGGGCTGCAGTCCGCGGCGCGCAGCGCGCGTTATCTGCTCCTGATCGAGCACGCCGCCGCCATCGGCGCCGATGCGATCGTCACGGCGCATTCCGCTGACGATCAGGCGGAAACTGTGTTTATGCGGTTGAAGCGGGGTTCGGGCCCGCGCGGCCTTGCCGGAATGGTGGAAGATAGCCTGATCGCGGCCGGCGCCAGCAAACCGGTGCGGCTGTTGCGGCCGTTTCTTGCTGTCCGGCGGCGCGCGCTTCGCGGAACATTGTCGCAAGACCGCGCCGATTTTGTGGAAGATCCGAGCAATAAAGATCCCGCCTTCGAACGCGTTCGCGTGCGCGCGCTGCTGGAAAGACTTGAGGCCTCGGGCGATTTGACGGCCGAGGCGCTGATCGCGACCGCTGACGCCAGCCGGATTGTCGCTTGCGAGTATGCGAGGGCCGAGGAAGGGAAATTCCAGGAATGCGGCGGCGCGTTCGACGCGCATGGCGGCGCCGCACTCTCCGTCAATCTCGCGGCGAGCGAGTATTCGGGTCTCGCCGCACGGCTGATACATGCAGTGACCGGCGCCGATTACGCGCCGCCCGAAGATCGCGCAGAAGCGACGCTCCAGATCGCCCTTGCTGGTCACGACGCGACAATCGGCGGCGCAATTCTCTTTGTCGGCGACGGGCGCCTCCGCATTTGCCGGGAACCGGCGGCTATCCTGGGCAGGGCAGGCGTCGCGCCGATCGCCCCGGTCATTCTTGCTCCGCGTGAAGCCGTTCTCTGGGACAATCGCTTCATCGTTCGCAACAACACGGGCGCGCCGGCCGTTCTTCGCCCGCTCGGCCGCGATGCCGGTCGCCTGGCCGAATCCGCCGCCGAGATCCGCGGTCTTCAGGCCAGCCCAAGCCTATGGAACGAGCGCAATCTTGCCGCCTTTCCGGGGACCGAAGGCGACTTCGAGGCGCTGGCGGCGGAAAGATTTTACCAACGGGTGAACCGGTTTCGGTGGAATTACGGATTTGTGAACCGGGGACGTGGCGCCGGGCTTCCTTAACACCTATCTTCTAGACTGCCCGACCGGCCGGAAAGGATGTTTGAATGAACGGACGCAATCTCCTCGTTTGGGGCCTCGTCTTTGTTTTTTTCATTATCGCCCTGCAGCGATTTGAGTTTTCGACGGCGGCGCCGGCGCCCGAGCGGCTGTCCTATTCGGAATTCGTGTCGAAGATCGAATCCGGCCAGATCAAGGCGGCGGAAATCGACAAAGGCAATGTCAAAGGCGCGCTTGCGGACGGTAAGCCCTTTGTGACGGCGATCCCCGAAGGATCTGGGGTCGCTATCGCCGACAAATTGAATCAGGCGGGCGCGCAGACCCAGATCAGGCCCGAAGAACAATTGCCGCTGCTGCTGTCGGTGCTGTTCAATATCCTCCCGTTTGTCATTTTCCTCGCCTTCTTCTTTTTCGTCGTCCGGCAGATGCAGGGCGCCGGCGGGAAAGCGATGGGTTTCGGCAAGAGCCGCGCCAAGCTGCTGACGGAGCGGCAGGGACGCGTCACCTTCGACGATGTCGCCGGTATCGACGAGGCGAAGGAGGAGCTGGAGGAAATCGTCGAATATCTGAAAGACCCGATGAAATTCCAGCGCCTTGGCGGCAAGATCCCGAAGGGCGCGCTGCTCATCGGCCCGCCGGGGACCGGCAAGACGCTGCTGGCGCGCGCTATCGCCGGCGAGGCGAATGTGCCGTTCTTTACGATTTCGGGCTCCGATTTCGTCGAGATGTTTGTCGGGGTCGGCGCGTCGCGCGTCCGCGACATGTTCGATCAGGCGAAGAAGAATGCGCCGTGCATCATCTTCATCGACGAGATTGACGCGGTCGGCCGTCATCGCGGCGCCGGCCTCGGCGGCGGCAATGACGAGCGCGAACAGACGCTGAACCAGCTCCTGGTCGAGATGGACGGGTTTGAATCGAATGAAGGCATCATCCTGATCGCGGCGACCAACCGTCCGGATGTTCTCGATCCTGCGCTGCTGCGTCCTGGGCGCTTCGACCGGCAGGTCGTCGTGCCGAACCCGGACGTCATCGGCCGCGAAAAGATTCTCAACGTGCATGCGAAGAAGGTGCCGCTGGCGCCGGACGTCAATCTGAAAACGGTTGCGCGCGGAACGCCGGGCTTTTCCGGCGCCGACCTTGCGAACATCGTCAACGAGGCTGCGCTGCTGGCGGCGCGGCGCGGCAGACGATTCGTCACGTCAAAGGAATTCGACGACGCCAAGGACAAGGTGTTGATGGGCGCCGAGCGCCGGTCGATGGCGATGACAGAAGAAGAGAAAATGCTCACCGCTTATCATGAAGCGGGGCATGCGCTGGTCGGCATATCCGTGCCGGGCAACGATCCGGTCCATAAGGCGACGATCATCCCGCGCGGGCGCGCCCTCGGCATGGTGCAATATTTGCCGGAGCGCGACCGGTATTCGATGTCATTCGAACAGATGAAGGCGCGCATCGCCATGGCGATGGGCGGGCGCGTCGCGGAAGAACTGAAATTCGGCAAGGAAAAGGTGACGTCCGGCGCTCAATCCGACATCGAACACGCGACGAAAATCGCGCGCGCGATGGTGACGCAATACGGGCTGTCCGATAAACTCGGACCGATCGCATACGCCGAAGATGAAGGCGAGGTTTTCCTCGGGCAGTCGATCGCGCGCACCAAGGCGATTTCGAGCGACACCGCGAAGATCATCGAAGAGGAAATTCGCCGTTTCGTCACCGACGGCCATGAACGTGCGCGACAGATCTTGACGGAGCGCAACGCCGACTGGGAACGCCTCGCGCAGGCGCTGCTCGAATTCGAAACCCTGACCGGCGACGAAATCAATGCGTTGCTGCGCGGTGAAAAGATCGTCCGCAGGGAGCCGACCGACCAGGGCGAATCGCCGCCGCCGGCTTCGGTTCCGACCGCCGGCGCCGCGTCGCGGGCCGGCCCTG
>JBGSNB010000368.1:0-8568 GCA_041739835.1 Parvularculaceae bacterium
GCAGACGCTGGCCGCCAACCTCGCGGCGCTGGAGGGCGCGCCGAGGCTGAAGTCGCTTTACGAGGCCTTTGTCCGGAGCGCCGCGCCGGACCCCGATTCCCGTCCCTGACGGCGAGCCCGACCCGCACGCCAAGCCCCTGAAAATCGGCCTTTCGCGCGCTTGCCACCCCCGGACCTATCCTCTATAGAGCGCCGCTCAATCACGAACGAGCCGCGCCGCGCCGGGGTGAGATCGCCTCACCGGCTCTGCGGCCTCTTTGCACAAGGGTCCCGACATGGCCGAGACAGATATTTTCTACTGCGAAGTCCGCGAGCGGACCGGCACCGGCGGCGCCCGCGAAACACGCCGGCAAGGCTGGGTCCCGGGCGTTCTTTACGGCGGCGACCAGGGACCGGTCTCGATCCGGCTGAAGCAGAAGGAAGTGCTGCTCGCCTTTTCCGCCGGCCGCATGCGCTCGCACCTCGCCAAGATCGACGTCCCGGGCCAGGATTATCTCCAGCCGGTGCTCGCCCGTCAGGTGCAGGTCGATCCGGTCACCGATCTCCCGATTCATGTCGACATGATGCGCGTCGATGAAAACACGCGGATCGACGTTGCGATCACCGTCCGCTTCCTCAACGAAGAAACCTCGCCCGGCATCAAGCGCGGCGGCGTTCTCAACATTGTCCGCCACGAAGTCGAGGTTTACGCGCCGGCGACGGCGATCCCGGAATATCTCGAAGCGGATTGCGACGGGCTCGACATCGGCGACGCGATCAAGATTTCCGCGATCAAGCTGCCGGCGGGCGTGACGCCGGTCATCACCGATCGCGACTTTACCATCGCGACGATCGCCGCGCCGTCTGCATTGCGCTCGGAAGAAGACGAGAAGGCCGCCGAGACCGCGACCGCGGAAGTTCCGGCGATCGCCCAGAAGGCGCCTGACGCCGCCAAGGCGGATGACAAAGGCGGCGACAAGGGCGGTAAAAAGGCTTAAGTCCGAACCCGGACGATCGCTCGCCCGGCCGAAGAAGATTGAACGATGCTTCTGCTTGTGGGCCTCGGCAATCCGGGCGAGAAATACCAGCGTCACCGGCACAATGTCGGCTTTCTGGCTGTCGACGCCATCGCGGCGACGCACGGCTTTGGCGCGCCCCGCAAGAAGTTTCAGGCCGAACTCCGCGAGGGCGACATCGTCGGCGAGAAAGCGATCTTGCTGAAGCCGCAGACCTTCATGAACGAGTCGGGTTTGGCGGTCGGCGCGGCGATGCGGTTCTACAAGCTCGCGCCCGAGGATGTCATCGTCTTCCACGATGAACTCGATCTCGAGGCCGGCAAGATCAAGGCGAAGCTGGGCGGCGGCAATGCCGGACACAACGGCCTAAGATCGATCGACGAGCATATCGGCAACGATTTCCGGCGCGTCAGGATCGGCATCGGCCATCCCGGCGACAAGACCCGCGTGACCGGCCACGTCCTCGGCGATTTCGCCAAGGCCGATCACGACTGGCTGGACCCCCTCCTCGCGGCGATCGCAAAATCCGCGCCGTTCCTCGCCGCCGGCGACGCGCGCTTTGCGACCGCCGTCGCGCAGACGCTGGCGCCGCCAAAGGAAAAATCGCCGCCGAAGATCAAGGCTGACCCGGTTCCGGCGCCGATGCCGACGGATCCGCCCGACGAGACCGCGCTCGGCGCGGCGATGAAGAAACTGAAACCGAACAACGGAAACGAGTGACATGGGCCTTAGCTGCGGAATCGTCGGTCTGCCGAATGTCGGGAAATCCACCCTCTTCAACGCGCTGACGCGGACGGCGGCGGCGCAGGCGGCGAATTACCCCTTCTGCACGATCGAGCCGAATATCGGCGACGTTGCGGTGCCCGAGCCGCGACTGAAAAAACTCGCGGCGATCGCCAAATCGCAGCAGATCATTCCGGCGCGGATGCAGTTCGTCGACATCGCCGGGCTCGTCAAAGGCGCGAGCCAGGGCGAAGGCCTCGGCAACAAGTTCCTCGCCAATATCCGCGAGACCGACGCCGTCATCTATGTGCTGCGCTGCTTTGACGATGACGACGTCACCCATGTCACCGGCAAGATCGACCCCCTTGCCGATTTCGAGACGGTCGAGACTGAATTGATGCTCGCCGACATGGAGAGCCTCGAGAAGCGCCGCGCCGCGCTCGAAAAGAAAGCCAAGGGCGGCGACAAGGAATCGAAAGCGCTGCTGTCGCTGGTCGATCGCGCGCTTGAAGAGCTTCGCGCCGGCCGGCCGGCGCGCGGCGTCGAAGTCGCCGCCGAAGAAATGAAGCTCTGGAAGGGGCTGCAGCTGCTGACGCAAAAGCCGGTGCTGTTTGTCGCGAATGTCGATGAGGCCGCCGCCGCCGCCGGCAACGCCTATTCGCGGCGCGTCGAGGAAGCGGCGAAGCGCGAAGGCGCCGCATTCGTCGCGATCTCCGCGCGCATCGAATCGGAACTTGCGCCGCTCGACGACGTCGAACAAAAAGAGTTTCTCGAATCGATCGGCCTCAAGGAGCCCGGCCTCAACCGCCTGATCCGCGAGGCGTTCGGATTGCTCGGCCTGCAGACCTATTTCACCGCAGGCCCGAAGGAAGCCAGAGCCTGGACGATCCCTGTCGGCGCCGCCGCGCCGCAAGCGGCCGGCGTCATTCACACCGATTTCGAGCGCGGCTTCATCCGCGCCGAGACGATCGCCTTTGACGATTACATTTCGCTTGGAGGCGAGGTCGGCGCCAAGGAGGCGGGAAAGATGCGCCTTGAGGGCAAGGATTATATCGTCCGCGACGGCGACGTGATGAACTTCCGCTTCAGCGCCTGATCATTCGCCAAGCGAATAGAGATCGATCGAGTAAGGCTGCTCGGCCGGCTCGAACATCCAGTCATAGCCGTTGAGAACGCGGCCATAGGGATCGCCGACGCCGCCCGCGCCGGCGCGGCCGTTGTAAAGGATTGATCCCGGCTTCGCCGTCTGGACCGATCCCTTCTGGTATTTGTCGAAGCGGTCGGGCTCGACCAGCGTGTGCGAACGGATTGGTCCGTCATAGGCCCATTCAAGACCGTCATGATGGAAGAAGCCCTGCACCTTGTAGTCGGGCTCGTCGCCGAACGACACCCGCATGATGCAGGTCTGTCCGTCGACGTCGCGGCGAATGCCGAGCGCGGTTTCAACGGCGCGCTCCGTCCTCGCCTCGCAGCGTTCGAGCCGCACATCGGCCGTCTGGCCGCTGGCGATCAGATCATCGCCGATCAGGCCGCGTTCGGCGGCGATGCGATTGGCGACGGCGCGCGTCGCCTCATGGGAGGACGGCGGCGAAATCGAAGCGGCGACGGCGATCAGCGCAAGGAACATGCGGCAGCAATAGCGCGCCCTCCTTAACGCCGGCTTCCCGTTTCATTAACGAATGCTTACGCCGCTTCGGGAGGGATCGGCGACGCCGTCAGAGCGCGTCGGGGTCAAGACCGAGCGCGCCGGCGATGCGCGCCAGCACGAGGTCTTCCTGCGGCTTCAGGATCTGATCGGCGATGATCGCCTGCCGCGCCGCGACCTTGACCGCCGCGACCGCCTGCGGGTCGTCCCGGATTGCGGAAATGGCGCTGAGGATCTCCGCCTGCGTCGCGTCAAAGTCCGCCTGCAGACCGTTCAGCAGGCGCGTATATTCGTCGGCGAGCGCATTCGGAGCGAACCGGCGGAACGCCGGATCATTGACGACGCCGCCGAGAAAGCGCGCTTCCTCGATGGTCGCAACGCGGGCGTCCGCGAGGGCGACAACCAGATAGGCGCCGCAGGCGGCAGTGACGCGCGTCTGCGCCGCCGGGTCTGATGGTGTCATGTGCGCTCTCCCTTGCCGACGCATGGATGTAGGTCGCGCACGCCGGCTTTGCGAGGGACGACCGAGAAAAATCCCGGACGCCGTCGCGCCAGACTGTCTCCGGGCGGCGGTCGCCAGCTCTCAGTGGTCGGTCTTCGACCAGATCGCGCGATAGGAAAAGAACAAGATCAGCGTCAAGATGAGCAGATAGCCCATGGTGATGACGCCAAGGCTCTTGCGTTGCTCCATTTTGGGCTCCGACGCCCAGGTCAGGAATTCGACGACGTCCTTTGCATATTGATCGGCCGTCTCCGGCACGCTGTCGTCCGCATAATCGACAACACCGTCCGAAAGCGGCGGCGCCATCGCGAGAACGCCGCCCGGCGGGATCTCGACGCCGTGGAGCGGATGGCCTTCCTCATCCCGATATTCTGGCTTCAAGAGCTGCGACATGTCGCCGGCGAAATACGGATTATAATGCTGGCCGGCCCCGAGCGTGACGCTGGCCGGCGCTGTTTCATAGCCGGTCAGCAGGCTGTAGACGTAATCCGGCCCGTGATGGCGCGCCTTCATGATCAGCGCGAGATTCGGCGGGTAGGCGCCGCCATTGGCGGCGCGCGCCTGCTGTTCATTGGCGTAAGGGCCCGGGATCTTGTCGGAGGGAAGCCCCGGTCGTTTGAACATGTCGCCCGAATCGTCCGGCCCGTCGGTGATTTCGTATTCGGCGGCGATCGCCTTGACGACCGGGTTTTCGCTCGGCTTCGAACAGTCGGTCGTCGCCGGCATGTCCGCCGGACAGGCATCGAGGTGGAACGGCCCGCCCTTGTCGCCGAGATTGCGGAAGGAGAGTTCGTCAACGCCGTGACAGCTCGCGCAGACGGTCCGGTAGACTTGGAAGCCGCGCTGCATCGCTTCCTTGTCATAAGCGCCGAACGGCCCGCTGAAGTGCCAGTGATTGTGCTTGTAGTCGAGCGCCTTGCCGCCGGCGGCAATCGCGGTCGCGGGCAGCGCCGACACAGCGGCGGCGATCAGGACTGCGCGAAGTGAGTTTTTGGTGGCCATGATCTTTTTTCCCCGCCCTATTCCGCCGCCTGCGCAATCGGCGTCATGCCCGGCCGATCCGCCTTCAGCACGGAATCGGCGATCGACTTCGGCAGGGGTTTCGTTTTCTCGAAAATCCCGAGCAGCGGAAGGATGATCAGGAAGAACGCGAAATAATAGGCAGTCGCGATCTGCGCGTACAGGACATAGTCGCCCTCCGCCGGCTGACCGCCGAGATAGCCGAGCGCCAGGCACACGATGATGAAGATCACGAACCACAATTGCGCCACCGGGCGATAGCGCATCGAGCGCACTTTCGACGTGTCGAGCCACGGCAGAAGGAACAGCACGATGATCGACCCGAACATCGCAATGACGCCGCCGAGCTTTGACGAAATCGGGCCGATGTCGAAAGTGATGGCGCGCAGGATCGCGTAGAACGGCAGGAAATACCATTCCGGCACGATATGGGGAGGCGTCACCAACGGATTGGCCGGAATGTAATTGTCCGGATGGCCGAGCCCGTTGGGATTGAAAAACACGAAGGCCGCAAACAGCAGCATGAACACGGCGATCGCGAAGCCGTCCTTCACCGTGTAATAGGGATGGAACGCCAGCGTGTCCTTCTTGACATCCTTGATCTCGACACCGGTCGGGTTGTTATTGCCCGACGTGTGAAACGCCCAGATGTGGATGGCGACAATGCCGAAAATCGCGAAGGGCAAGAGGTAATGCAGCGAGAAGAAACGGTTCAAGGTCGCATTATCGACCGCCGGGCCGCCGAGCAGCAAGGTCTTGATCGGCTCGCCGATGATCGGGAACGCGCTGAACAGATTGGTGATGACGGTCGCTGCCCAGAACGACATCTGGCCCCAGGGCAGGACGTACCCCATGAATGACGTCACGATCATCAACAGGAAAATGACGACGCCGAGGATCCACACCATCTCGCGCGGCTCCTTGTATGAGCCGTAATAGAGGCCGCGAAACATGTGGATGTAGACGGCGAGGAAAAACATCGACGCGCCGTTGGCGTGAACATATCGAATGAGCCAGCCGTAATTCACGTCGCGCATGATGTGCTCGACGCTGGCGAACGCCATGTCCACATGCGGCGTGTAATGCATCGCAAGCACGATGCCGGTGATGATCTGGATGACGAGGCAGACTGCGAGAATGGCGCCGAAGGTCCACCAGTAATTGAGGTTCTTCGGCGTCGGGAAATCCATGAAATCGGCGCCGAAACGGACGATCGGCAGGCGCCGGTCGAGCCAGCGTTCGATCGCGGTGCCGGGCTTGTAGATTGACGGATGGCTCATCGGTCTTTTCTCCTAGCCGATGCGGATCGTTGTGTCGGCGACGAACTGGTAGGGCGGAACCGGGAGATTTTCCGGCGCCGGGCCTTTCCGGATGCGTCCTGAATTGTCGTAATGCGAGCCGTGGCAGGGGCAGAACCAGCCGCCGAAATCGCCGCGCACTTCGCCTTGCGACGTGCCGAGCGGCACGCAGCCAAGATGCGTGCAGACGCCGACGACGACGATATAGTCGGACTTGACGACGCGGTTGGCGTCTTCGGCGTCGGCGCTGGCGGCGATATTGCCGTTGCGCGCGTTTGCATCCTTCAGCGCGCTGAGAGGGGTCGCCGCCACTTCCTTGATCTCGTCAGCCGTGCGCCGGCGGATGAAAACGGGCTTACCCTGCCACATCACCTTGATCGCCTGCCCGACTTCGAGCGCCGAGAGGTCGACTTCCTTGGTCGACAGCGCCAGCACGGACGCGTCCGGGTTCATCTGGTGCACCAGCGGAACCACAACGCCCCCGGCGCCGACCGCGGCGGTGGTGACGGCGAGGATGTGAATGAAATCCCGGCGGGTCGGTTCCGCCTCTTGCGTCTTGCTGGTCGCGCTCATCGCCCTCTTTAGTCCTTTAACCGCTGCGCTGCCCGAATTCTGGTGGTGGCCGACCGCAAATCGGCCGGAACTGGCGGGATTTTGGGCGTTCCCTGTGGCATGAGTTACTAACGAAAGTCCAGTCGGAGACCCAGTGCGGCCTAGCGTCGCGAAAACGCGCCGCCGGCGGATAAACCAGCGCGGAAATAAGGAGTTGGGCGGCGACATGCGGCTTGCGCTCTATCAGCCCGAAATCGCCGGCAATGTCGGCGCGGCGATCCGCGCAGCGGCCTGTTTCGGCGCCGGCGTCGACCTCATTGAGCCCTGCGGTTTTCCGCCCGACGCCAAAGGCCTGAAAAGGGCAGCGATGGATTACGGCGCCCTCGCCCCGCCGAGCCTGCATCCGTCATGGCCCGCTTTTCTCGCCAGCGCGGCCCGCCGGGAAGGCCGCCTGGTCCTGTTGTCGACGACCGCCGAGGAGTCGATCTGGGAGTTCCGGTTCCGGCCGTCCGACCTCGTCCTGATCGGCCAGGAGAGCGCCGGCGTCCCTGCGGCGGTGCGCGCCCGATGCGACGCGGCCGTCCGCATCCCTCTGGCACCCGGCGCCAGATCCTTGAACGCCGCAACGGCCGGCGCCATTGCGCTGGCGGAGATTAGGCGGCAGGCAGGATGGTGATCGTGGAGCCGGCTTCGATGCATGACCTCACCCGCATGAAATCCGTGTCGTCCGCCTGGTTCGTCTCGCTGCAATCCGCGCTCATCAATGCGTTTGAAATACTCGAAGACGCCGCCGGGCCGCTCTACGCCGACATGGCCGTCGGGCGTTTCCAGAAGAAGCCGTGGAAGCGCGGAAACGGCGAGGAGGATCAGGGCGGCGGCGTCATGGCGATGATGCATGGCCGCGTTTTCGAAAAGGTCGGCGTTCATTTCTCGGAAGTCCATGGCGAATTCTCGGAGGACTTCAGGAAACAGATACCGGGCGCCGAGGACGATCCGCGCTTTTGGGCCTGCGGCGTCTCGCTGATCGCGCATACGCGCAATCCGCACGCGCCCTCTGCGCATATGAACACCCGGATGATCGTGACGACGAAATCATGGTTCGGCGGCGGCGGCGATCTCAATCCGATGCTGGACCGCTACCGGACCGACGATCACGAGGACACCCGCGATTTCCACGCGGCGATGCAGCGCGCCTGCGACGCGCATGACGCGGACTGGTACGAAAAATACAGGAAATGGTGCGACGAGTATTTTTTCCTGCCGCATCGGGGCGAGCCGCGCGGCGTCGGCGGCATATTCTACGACCGCCACAATTCCGGCGATTGGGTGAAAGACTTCGCCTTCACGCAGGATGTCGGCCGCGCGTTTCTCGACATTTATCCAAAGCTCGTCGCACGCCGGTTGGATAGTCCGTGGACGGAGGCGGATCGCGCCGAGCAATTATTCCGCCGCGGGCGTTACGCCGAGTATAATCTTCTTTATGACCGCGGCACGACTTTCGGCCTGAAGACCGGCGGCAATGTCGAGGCGATCTTGTCGTCGCTGCCGCCGTTGGCGACATGGCCTTGACGTCTATTGCGCCTTGCGTCGCATCGCCGCGTCGATCGCGGGCTGTTCGGCGGCTGTCGCAAGGTAGCCCGGCTCTACTCGCTTTTGCGACCGCTGCTCATAAGCGTAACCGTAAGAGAGCATCGTGGCGTCAGAGCCTTTGGCGCCGATGAACGACAGTCCGGCCGGGGCGGCGTTGACCGCCCCCATCGGGACCGTCAGATGCGGATAGCCGGCGATCGCGGCCAGCCAGCCGGCGCCCGCCCATTCCGGCCAGACATCGCC
>JBGSNB010000373.1:0-1777 GCA_041739835.1 Parvularculaceae bacterium
GTCCCGCCGGGCTGCGCGGTCGGTCGCGGGGCGCGCGGCGGGCCGCCTTTCCCTCCGTATACGGACTTAATCCGGCGGCGTTTCATGAACTTTTCGTGAAGCGGCGATCCGCCCCCGCCGACGGAACGTAACAGGCCTGTCATTCGACAACAGGAGACTCAACATGCGCCTTCCCATCATCGCCGCGCTCGCGGCGTTCGTCGTCGCCTCGCCCGCCTTCGCCGAGCATCACGAAAAGAAGGACATGGCCAAACCGGCGGCCGACCTCGTCGACACCGCGATCGGCGCTGGCCAGTTCACGACCCTCGTCGCCGCCGTGCAGGCGGCCGGCCTTGAAGGCGCGCTGCGCGCCGAAGGCAAGAAGACCGTGTTCGCGCCGACCGACGCGGCCTTCGCCGCCCTCCCCGCCGGCGCGCTCGAAGACCTCCTGAAGCCGGAAAACAAGGCCAAACTCGCCGCGATCCTCACCTATCACGTCGTCGACGGCAAGACGAAGTCGAAGGACCTCGCCGGCAAGACGCTCGAGGTCGCGACCTTGAACGGCGCCAAACTCTCCGTTGATGGAACAAACGGCGTCAAGGTCGGCGGCGCCAATGTCGTCGCCGCGGACATCTACGCCTCGAACGGCGTCATCCACGTCATCGATGCGGTGCTGTTGCCGCCGGCCGCCGAATAATTTCCGCCGGAGTCAAGAAGAGCAGGCGGGGGCGCCCAGCGCTCCCGCTTTTTTACGACGCGATATATTCCTTCAGCGCCGCGGCTTCGCGTTCGATATCGTCGATCTTCCTTTTGACGACGTCGCCGATCGAGACGATGCCGACGAGCCTGCCGCCTTCGACCACCGGCATGTGGCGGATGCGCTTTTTCGTCATCTCGCCCATCAACTCGTCGAGCGTCGTCTCGCGCGTGCAGGTGAAGGGGTTCCTGGTCATGCAGTCGGCGACCGGCCGGTCGAGCACCGCCGCGCCTTCGCTCTTCAGGCGGCGGACGACGTCGCGCTCGGAAAAAATGCCGGAGACCGTGCCGTCGCCGTTCTTGACGACGACCGCGCCGATATTCTTGTCGCCCAAGATCGCGACCGCGTCCCTGACCGACGTCGCGCCCGAGACGGCGAACACGTCAGCCCCTTTCGACTGAAGGATGTGTTCTACTTTCACCGGAACCTCCTTCTCGAATTTAACGCAAGTGTGCGCTTTTCAAAGGGAAAATCAAGGCGCTAGTTCGACGGGCGGCGGCCCTTGGGGTCGAACAGCGGAAACGCCGCGAGGCCGAACAGATAGCCGCCGACATGCGCCTGCCAGGCGATATCGCCTTCCGCAGCGCCGACCCCGGCGCCGAAAATCTCGATCGACGCATTCATCGCGACGACGACGGCCGACCAGACCAGGACGCTCCGGTCGGTCAGCGGCAGCACGCCCTTCGCCGAGGAGGGCCGAGACAGCGGCCGGTGGAAGGCAAAGCGAACCAAACCGCCGAGGAGGCCGCTGACGCCGCCGGAGGCGCCGATCAGCAAGGTCGGATCGGCCAGATGGAAAAGCGAGAAAAATCCGCCGCCCGCCGCGCCGCAGGCAAGGAAGAACGCGCAGAACCGCCACGCGGAACGCAGCCGGCGCGCAATCGGCGTCCCGAACACGAAAAACCACAGGAGATTGAAGAACAGGTGGGTGAAGGTCGCGTGGATGAAAATATGCGACGCCAGCGGCCCGACCATCCCGACGACGCCGCCTGGCCCGTCCGGGCCGAGCGCGAGGCGCAGCGGCGAAAGACCGAAGCGATC
>JBGSNB010000378.1:0-1638 GCA_041739835.1 Parvularculaceae bacterium
ACACCGTCGCGGCGCTCGCCGCCGCCGGCGTCGAGGATGATTTCACCTATGTTTCAACCGCCGGCGGCGCCTTTCTTGAATGGCTGGAAGGCAAGGATTTGCCCGGCGTCGCCGCGCTAAAAAAGTAGCGCCCGAGGGAGAGAGATGATGAATATCGACGCCTTGAACAAGATCGCCATCGGCATGGTCGCGCGCGGCAAGGGCATCCTCGCCGCCGACGAATCTTCGGGCACAATCAAGAAGCGTTTCGATCAGATCAAGACCGAGTCGACCGCCGATAGCCGCCGCGATTACCGCGAGATGCTGTTCCGCACGACCGAAGCGATGGAAAACTATATCTCCGGCGTCATCCTCTATGATGAAACGATCCGCCAGACCGCCAAGGACGGCACGCCGCTGGTCAGGCTGATCGAACAGGTGGGCTCGATCCCCGGCATCAAGGTCGACGCCGGCGCGAAGGCGATGGCGGCGTTCCCGGGAGAGCAGGTGACCGAGGGGCTCGACGGCCTCCGGGAACGCCTCGGCGAATATCACAAGCTCGGCGCGCGCTTCGCCAAATGGCGCGCCGTCATCGACATCGGCCTCAATAATAACCGCGCCATCCCGTCATACGGGTGCCTGCGGGCGAACATGCATGCGCTCGCGCGCTATGCGGCGCTCTGTCAGGAAGCTGGCATTGTTCCGATCGTCGAGCCGGAAGTGCTGATGGACGGCGACCACGACATCGACCGCTGCTTCGAGGTGACGGAGCTTGCGCTAGGGCTCCTCTTTGAGGAGCTTTATTTCTCCCGCGTCTTGCTCGAAGGGACGATCCTGAAGCCGAATATGGTGATCGCCGGCAAGAAAGCCGCGAAACAGGCGAGCGTCGGCGAGATCGCGGAAAAGACCGTGAAATGTTTCCGCCGCACGGTGCCGGCCGCGGTGCCGGGCATCGTCTTCCTGTCGGGCGGGCAGTCGGACGAGGAGGCGACGGCCAATCTCAACGCGATGAACGCCGAATACCGGAACGTTATGCCGTGGGCGCTGTCGTTCTCCTATGGCCGCGCGCTGCAGGCGGCGCCGCTCAAGGCCTGGGGCGGCAAAGCGGAAAACGTCCCCGCCGGCCAGCGCGCCTTCCTCCACCGCGCCAAAATGAACTCGCTCGCCCAGCTCGGCGACTGGTCGGACGGTCTCGAGAAGGCGGCATAGGGTCAGCTCACTGCGGCGGGGGCTCGGCCTTTGACAAATGCCCATTGAGGAATTGCCAGCGACCATCGCGGCGCACCGCGACGCCGGTGAATGCGCCTTCAAAGTCGAAAGAAAATTCGGATGCTGAAACCGCGATCGTCGCCTGCGCGCGAAATGTCGCTGCGACGGCGCCCAGCGGCGTCACCGCAATGTCGTCGACCGAACTGGAGATGACCGCCGCCATCGCCGCGGCTTGATCGACCCCGGCGGCGACGCTTGCATAGTCGGAATAGGCGATCCGCCCTTGCTCCACCCAATAAAAGGACGGATCGTCCGCATACAGCGCTTTAAGATCTTCCCATCGGCCTTCTGCGCCGGCGGCGCTCCAATTGCGGATGAGGGCTTCAACCCCTTGCTCAATCGCCTCGGCATCGGCCGCGGCCGGCGGCGATGCGCCCGGCGCCAGGGGCG
>JBGSNB010000381.1:0-5864 GCA_041739835.1 Parvularculaceae bacterium
TCCAGCGCCGCCAGCCGGTCGGCCTGATCCTGGGCGGTCAACGCATCGACCAGTTGCCCGAGCGCGTCGCCGCGGATCACGTCGTCCAGATTGTAGAGCGTCAGATTGATGCGGTGGTCGGTGACGCGGCTTTGCGGAAAATTATAGGTGCGGATGCGCTCGGAGCGGTCGCCGGAGCCGACCATGCCCTTGCGCGCCGCGGAACGTTCGGCATCCATGCGCGCGCGTTCGGCGTCGTAAAGCCGGGCGCGCAGGATCAGCATCGCTTTCGCGCGGTTCTTGTGCTGCGATTTCTCGTCTTGCTGGCTGACCGACACGCCGGTCGGCAGGTGGGTGATGCGAACCGCCGAGTCCGTCGTGTTGACGGACTGTCCGCCCGGACCCGAGGCGCGGAAGACGTCGATCCGCAAATCTGAATCCTTGATGTCGATATCGACGTCTTCAGGTTCGGGCAGCACGGCGACTGTCGCCGCCGAAGTATGAATGCGCCCCTGCGCCTCGGTTTCCGGGACGCGCTGCACGCGGTGAACGCCCGCCTCGAATTTCAGCCGCGCGTAAACGCCGTCGCCCTTGATCGACGCCTGGACTTCCTTGTAGCCGCCCTTCTCCGCGTCCGAGACCGACAGCACCTCGACGCGCCAGCCCTGCAGCACGGCGTAGCGCTGGTACATCTTGAAAAGATCGCCGGCGAACAGCGCCGCCTCTTCGCCGCCGGTGCCGGCCCGCACTTCCAGAATGACCGAGGAATCGTCCGCCTTGTCTTTCGGCAGCAGCATCAATTGCAAGTCGCGCTCAACCGTCGGCGCCTTTTCCTTCAGCGCCTGCAATTCCTCATAGGCCATCTCGGCCATGTCCTTGTCGGCGCCCTTGGCCAACTCCTCAAGTTCGACAAGCTGGCGGCGCAGCGACGACAATTCCCGCGCCTTGTCGGCGACGGGTCTCAATTCGCCATGCTCTTTCGACAAGCGAACGATTTCGTCGCCCTTCGTCGCGGACGACATCGCCGCTTCGACCTTTTCAAAACGGGCGATGAGGGCGGCGAGTTTGTCCGGCGGTATCATGCTGTTTTTTCGACCCCGGGCACATTCGCATTCGAGGCCGCTTCCGCCTCGCTGACGATCTCATCCATGATCTTCTGGAATTCCGCCTCATAGCCGTCGCCGCGGTGTCCCCGCCACCACTGACGCGCGACGGGGGAACTCGCCATGAATCTGTACATGCCGCGCTTCGACAGGGCGAAGGAGGTGTCTTCAACAAGGCCGCGACGGCGAAGAGTATGGGCGCCCTGGAAGATGCCGACCTGAGTATGCATCTGGAAGGCAAGGCGTGTCATGTCTTCGCGCGAAAGCGTCGCCGAAGGATCGAAAACGCGCGTCATGAAGGCGGCCTTGTCTGCGGAATCAACGACCGACTGGTTCATTGCGCCAGCCGCCATCCACCAATTGAGCGTCAGTTCGGCCCGCGCGATCTTGTTGGTCTGATGCGCCTGCCAGAGAATGGCGATCAGTGTCGCGATGATGACGATGACGGCGAGGATCTGGCTGGCATAGTAAATGGTTTCGATGGTCATGGCGCGGGGTCCGGCGCGCCGGCGGGCGCGTTCATCGGCGAGGGCGGCTTCTCAAACTCCTCAGCGATCTTGTCAATGAGGGCGCGGAATTTCGGGTCGTAGCTGTATTCCCGGCGCGCGCGCCACCATTTGCGGACGCGCGGGCTTTGCAGGTAAAGCCGCGTGATGCCTTCGCCGCGCTTGTAGGCGGCGTGCTCGATGAGGCCGCGCTGCAACAACATAAAGGCGCCCTCGTGCATGCCGATCGCAAGGCCCATCAGATTGCCGAACCGGATCTTCTCCGCCTCCGTCAGCGCCGCCTCGCCGAACAGGGCGCGCTGCATGAAGTCGGCCTTCTCCGGCGAGTCGACCAGCGAGTAATGCGTCTGGCCCGACTGGATCCAGCTCGACAGCGTCATCTCGGACCGCGCGATCTTGTTGGTCTGCCAGCCCTGATAGAGGATCGCGAACAGCGTCAGGACGATGATGACGACGGCGATCGTCTGTCCGACATAATAGATTTCTTCGAGAGTCACGTTTGCGCTCCGCTCGCCGAGCCGTTCGCATCGGCGCCCAGGAAAATCGGGTTTCCTCGCCCCTCTGCATTTTCAATCTCCGCAATAAATGCGGCCGTGAACATCGAGTTCGCCTTTTCTATCCGCCAGACTTCGTTGACCAGTGCGTTGCTGAAGAGACTGCGCAAATAGCCCCGCCTCAGTCGCCAGACCTCGGCGTCGAGAACGCCGTTCGCATAGAGCGCATATTGCGCCTCGGCGCGTTGCAAAAGGCCGCGCATGAACCGGTGCATCAGGTATCGTTCATAGGGGCTCAGCGTTTCCGCCGCGGTGAGCGCCTTGTAAGAAACCTCGCTGATCGGCCCGCCAGCGGCGAGCATGTCGTTGATCTCCGCAAATGATGCCTGCGCATCCCACGCCGCCTGCGCGCGCAACATGCGTCCGTTCTGGCGGGTCTGGATAGCGACAAAGACCAGCGAGCCGACGATCGCGACGACCGCTATCGTCTGGCCGACGTAATAGATGTTTTCGAGCGTCATGACGATGGTCCCTTCGCCGCTTCGGCGATTAGTTCGTCCATGAATACGCGGTATTCAGCACTCAATGAAATCGGGTTTTCAGCCCACCATTGGCGAAATCCCGGATAGCCCGCCACCCATTTCAGCGTCGCCAGCTCTGCTTCAAACAGCTTCTCATCCATTGTGCCGTTTTTGTACTGATAAAAAAGCGTTTCGAATATGCGCTGATAAGCTAGATTCAAATAGGCGAAAGATATTCGTTCATCGTCGTCCAGATTTTCCAGACCCGCCACGCCGCGCCGATATACGCTCACACACTTCGGATCGCTGATCAAAAGCGTATTCAACTGATTGAACGAGTCGGTGATCGCGTGATGCGACGTCGCCCTGATCGCCTTGGTGTTTTGACGAATCTGGTAGCCGACGAACAGGATCGAAATCAGCAAGGCGACGACGGCGATCGTCTGGCCGACATAATAGATATTTTCGAGCGTCATTTGCGCTCCCCCCCCCGACGTTTCAATTTCTCGCCCGACGCCTTTATGCGAACAAAAAGCGCGCGGCGCGTATGCCGCACGCTCCTTCTTTAAGTCGGAGCCGCTAGACCTTTCGCACATCGCCCGGATATTTTGCCAGCACGGCGTCGGCGGTCAGCAGCGTCATTCCCTCGGCGTGGGCTTGCGCCGCCAGAATGCGATCAAACGGATCCTTGTGAATCGGCGGAAGGGTCTCGAGCGCTAGCGCATGCGAGGCCGCGATGGAAAGCAACCTAAAACCGGCAAGCGAGAATTTGTCATGCGCTTCCTCCGCCGAAACGGGCATCGAGCGCCCGCCGCCATTGGCATGCTTGATCGCGATTTCCCAAAGGCTCGCGGCGCTCACCGAGACCTCGTTGTCCGGCGTTGCAATGAGCGCTTTGGCCGAAGCCGCAAGCCTTGGACTGTCCGCGACCGCCCACAAGGCGACATGCGTGTCGAGGAGCAGATTCATTTCTTGCGCCGCCGTGCGGGCTTTGGCTTTTCACCAAGAAACAACGCCGCGATCGCGGCGTCCTCATCGGGTTCGCTCGGAGGGATGTCGAACGCCCATTTGGCGACGCCGATGCGTTGCGCCGCCGGCCGCTTTTCAAGCGGAGCCAACCGCGCTGCCGGCTTGCCGTTGCGGGCGATGATGATTTCGGCGACCTCGCCCCGCTCGACGGCGTCGACGAGTTTTGAAAGCTCGGTTTTGGCCTTGTGGATATTGACGGTCGGCATTTGCGCCTCTCGACTTAGTCTGACTTAGCTAAGCTAAGTGAGCGAAAAAGTCAAGCGCCTGTCGAATCTCTACTGCGACATGATCGGCGATCCCCCGCGCTGGGGTCAGCTCACATCGGGCGGGCCCGCGCGAAGCGATACCCGCCAATCTTCGGGATGGAATGTGCAATGAGCAGTTCGGTCATGCTGGCGGATCGCCACGATCGCTGAACGGCGTTGCGCTTGGCGAAGGCGCCGGCGGGTATCGCTGCGCTCAATCCGCCCTACTCCGCCGCGACGCTTTCCTTTTCTTCCCGCGCCTTGATCTCGGCGGCTTTCTTTTCGACGAGCTCGACGAGGTGATCGAGGATCTTGTCATTGTCGAGCCGGTGATGCGGCTCGCCGTCGAGATAGACCTGGCCGTGGTCCTTGCCGGCGCCGCCGCCGGTGAAGCCGATATCGGTTTCGCGCGCTTCGCCGGGGCCGTTGACGACGCAGCCGATGATCGAGAGCGACAAGGGCGTCGTGATGTGCGCGAGGCGCTTTTCCATCTTCTCGACGGTGTCGATGACGTTGAAGCCCTGCCGGGCGCAGGAGGGGCACGAGATGACGTTGACGCCGCGATGGCGCAATCCGAGCGACTTTAAGATGTCAAAGCCGACCTTGATCTCTTCGACAGGGTCCGCCGACAGCGACACGCGGATCGTATCGCCGATGCCGGCCCACAGAAGCGATCCCATGCCGATCGCCGTTTTCACCGATCCGATCCTGAGACCGCCGGCTTCGGTGACGCCGAGATGCAGCGGGCAGTCGATGGCGTCGGCGAGCATCTGATAGGCGGCGACGGTCAGGAACACGTCCGACGCCTTCACCGAAATCTTGAATTCGTGAAAGTCGTTGTCCTGCAGGATGCGCGCATGATCGAGCGCGCTTTCGACCATCGCCTCGGGGCAGGGCTCGCCGTATTTTTCGAGCAGGTCTTTTTCCAGGCTGCCGCCATTGACGCCGATGCGCATCGAGCAGCCGTGATCCTTCGCCGCCTTGATGACTTCCTTGACGCGCTCCTCGGAACCGATATTGCCGGGATTGATCCTGAGGCACGCCGCGCCCGCGACCGCCGCCTCGATGCCGCGCTTGTAGTGGAAATGGATGTCGGCGACGATCGGCACGGAGACGTTCTTGACGATCGTCTTCAGCGCCGCCGTCGATTCAACGTCCGGGCAGGAAACGCGCACGATGTCGGCGCCGGCCTCGGCGATTTCGTTCACCTGACGGATGGTCGCCTGCGCGTCGGAGGTCAGCGTGTTGGTCATCGACTGCACGGCGATCGGCGCGTCGCCGCCGACCGGCACCTTGCCGACCATGATCTGTCTCGACTTGCGGCGGGCGATATCGCGCCAGGGGCGTAGCGACATGATGACTTCCTCAGGGCTTGGCGAGCGATTCTATCGCCGGCATGCGACGCTTTCGCGGCGCCGTCACGGCCCGGTTTTGCGCAATCGCCGCCGAAAAATCAACGAGGCGCGGACCGGCGCCCCCTAGGACGGGCGGTCGAAGCGGAAACTCGCCTGCTGTTCGAAGGCCGGGCGCGGCTGGCCGTCAATGGTGCGGGGGGCAAAGCGCCAGCGCTTCAGGGCGTTGAGCGCGGCGCGGTCGAAACACGCATTGCTGGAGGCGGTGACGCGCTCGCTGACGACAGCCCCGGTCGGCGTGATCGTGAAGGCGAGATCGACCGTCTCGCTCGCCGCCGCCGCAGTCTCGCAGCCGGGCGGGTAGACGGGCTCGACCCGCTCGAGGATCCGCGCCTCAAGGATGACGGGCGCCGCGGGAATTTCGGCGGGCTGGAAGGCCGGCGGCGCTTCGACCGGCGGCAGGATTTCATCGACGCGGCGGGGCTCGACCGTCGCGGGCGCGAGCGGCACGCCGTCGAATTTGAGCGGCGTCTTGACCGCTTCGGGATTTGGGCGCGTCACCAGAAACGCGCACCACACCATAAAGGCGACAATCGCGAGAACCGCGATCAGCGACAGGCGCATCGGCTCCGCAC
>JBGSNB010000395.1:0-3871 GCA_041739835.1 Parvularculaceae bacterium
CGTGGTGAAGCCCGCCATCAGCGTCTTTCTGGCGAAGCCGGCCCCGGCGATCGCATCGTCGGCGTCCGATTCCTCGACACGCTGCAGCCGGGCGCGCGGATTGGTCTCGCCAAGGATGTGGACGTGGCTGTCGATGAGGCCGGGCAGCACGAAACTCTGTCTGAGATCGATGACGCGAACAGCGTCTGCGTCGGTTGCGCCGGCCGCCGCCGCGTCGAGAAAGCCGGCCGAGATCCGTTCAATCTTGCCGTCCCGGATGACGATCGTCTGCGCCTCGCGCGGGGGATTTCCCGGAACCGCCAACAATTTGCCCGCGTGAATGACGGCGATGTCGGCGGCCGCCGCCGGCGCGGCGACGAGCGCGGCGAGCGCAATCAGCGTTGATCTCATGGACGGCCCCTCGACAGCGGTCGCGCATGTTTTCAGAACCCGCCGGCCAATTCAATCGGCGCTTGACCTTCGGCTCGATTTGCGGCGTCACTTCGCCGTCAAAAGCATGAACGAGCCCCATGTCCGATACGCCGCCAGACCGCCTTAGCGTCAATCCGAAAAGCCCGCATTACGACGAAGCCGTGCTGCAGCGCGATGTCGGCATCCGCTTCAATGGCGATGAAAAGACCAATGTCGAGGAATATTGCGTGTCCGAAGGCTGGATCCGCGTCGCCGTCGGCAAGACGCTGGACCGCAAGGGCAACCCGCTGACCTTGCTGATCAAGGGCGTCGTTGAGCCTTATTACAAGACGCCGCCCTCCGCTTAGTTCGCCGGTCGGCTGATCCGCATGAAATCGTTTCCGGCTGCCTTTGAAAAGGGCGCCCTTTCATAGGTCCGTCGCTTCCGGTTTTTTGACCATCCGCGCGGCTGGCAGCCGCAAAAGGCGCCCTTTCTTCGTCGTGAAAGGGCATGCCATTTTTGCGTGCGGAGCGGCGCCCCGGGCTTTCTTTCGGCGTAGGCGGCCAGTTCGAGGGAACCGGAACGCTGCAAAAGATTCACAATGTCAAAGAGCCGGCGCGCGCCGAGAGAGATGACCCGCGCCCTGCCGCTAAGACGAAGCAGGGGGGCCGGGTGTGACAGGATTTCGAAATAAATTTTTCGCGGGCGGCGGGCGCGACGGTGAGTGAGCGCTCACTCGCCGGTAGGGCGCGGCCCCGGCGGCCGGGCGACGCGATCCCGCGCCATCCCCTGACGCGGCAGGCGCTCTTCTGGCCCGATCCGAAGTTCGCCATTTGGGAAATCCGCCACGAAGCTGCGACCGGTGAAATTGTCGGACCCAAAAAAGCCGAGCGGACGTCGCTCGGCGCCAAGCTCCCGGAAGATCGGCGCGTCGTAAACGATATAGAGCAGATTGCGCCAGCTTGCGGAGCCGACGCGCAGCCGTCGGATCTTCACCAGCCGCGCGACATCGGTCTCGCTGAATATGTCATTAAGGCGGGTGCCGGTTGAAAAGCCGCTGTCGCGCGGACCATCGATGTGCAGACCCGTCATCATTCTGCGCAAGGCGGAATAATTGATGATCGTTCCGGCGGCGCCGAGATCGAGCACGAAGGGAATTCGCGCCTGGCCGACGCGCGCGGTGAAGCGATAAAGCTCGCCTGAATCCTGCCCGAAATCATCGGCGATCAGCGCGGTCTTCGCCCAGCGCCCCGTCCCGTCGAGAGGCGCATCGCCCGGAAGATGGAACTCGATGACGCGCCGGCGCGCATCAAACAGGACCCTGTAGCGCGACAGGAAATCAAGCCCGAGAATGCCGTCCGGGCTCGGCCGGTCTTCGGGCCAGTCCTCGATCACCACGCTCAGCAGCGATGGGAGCATCGCGCCGCCGACGGAGACGTCGCCGATCCGATGCACCGGCAATCGCTCTGCGCCGACAAGCCCGAGGATTCGGCGCGGCGGCAAGTCCGTTCGCGGCATCTTGCGCCGCTCGGCCAGCTTGCGGAAGACGACCGTGACGGTGGCGCCGCTGTCGATGATGAAGTCATAAGGACCTTCGCCGTCGATATAGACGGGGACCGTGTACCAACCGTCATAATCGATGCGGTAGGGAATAGCCGCCGCCAGCGTGTTCGCCGCCGCCGGCATCGCCCACAGCGCCGCCGCCGCCAGCAGCGCCAGACCTGCCGACATCCTGACCCTTGCTGCGGCGATGGCGAACACGCGAGCGCCGCGCATTATGGTCTCTGCCTGATGTAAAGCCGCGCTTCCCCGAAATCGAGCGCCAGATCCTGGGCGATCAGGAGGTCGGCGCCGAGCAGGCCGAACGGGCGGCCCTGAACGCCGATTTCGTCGAAAATCGACGCGTCATGCACCCAGACCGGAACGGAACGCCAGGCCTTTCGCCCGATCTGCACGCGGTCCAGGAGCGCCGTCCTCACCCTCGTCCTGTCGTCGAAAACATCCTTGAGCCGGGTTCCGGTCGTGAAGCCGACGGCGGAATCGTTTGTCATGACGCTCGGCAGCATCGACTCGACCGCGCGGTAATTGATCATCGTCGTCACCGAGCCGAGATCGACGATGAGATTGACCGGCGACCGGTTGATCTTTCCCCTCGTCGCGTAAAGAGCGCCCGATGCGGCGGCATAGGTCTCGGCCTGCAGCTTGACGGAGCGCCAGCCGGCGATGCGGCCTTTCGGAATCTTTCCATGCGCGTAGAGCGTCATGGTCTTTTCGCGCACGTTGAAAACGACCGCATACTGACGAAGGAAATCGATGCCGATGATGCCGGCCGGCGACCGTCGCGGCGCCTTCCAGTCCTGAAGGATCACGCCGACATGATCCGGCAGGACGGCGCCGCCGACCGAAATGTCGCCGATGCGGTAAGTGTCGAGCATCGCCGATCCGGAAATGCCGAGAACGCGTCGCTGGCCGAGGGCGGCCGGCTGGAATTGCTCGATCGCGGCGAGGTTTTGAAACGCCAGCGTCAGCGTCGCGCCGGTGTCGAGGATGAAATCATAAGGGCCGCGGCCGTCGATCGTGACCGCGACGGTCAAGGCGCCGCCATAATCGATCCGGTAGGGAACGACCGCGACCGGGTCTTCCGCCGCCGCCGGCGTCAGCATCGCCGCCGCCGCGAACAACAGGGCGATCCATACCCGAAAACGCATGGTGTACACCGGCCGCCCTCTTTTCGCGCATTTTTTCATTCGACCGCCTGCGCCCGCTATCCTAGCAGAGGAAACGCCGCCCTGCCCACGACACCTGCGGGGACGATGACCGCAATTATCGCCCGCCTCGTCGAAAACGCAGGAATCGGGCGGCGCGCCGGAATTCGCCGCCTTATTCTGGACGTAGCCCTTCAGGGAGCGAGTGGATGTTCGATCATGGCGATACTGATGACGCGCGATGGGCCGCGGTTTCGACCAGAGACCGGTCGGCGGACGGCGCCTTTTTCAGCTGCGTGACAACGACCGGCGTCTATTGCCGCGCCTCCTGCGCCGGCCGACCCCAAAGGCGCAATGTCGTTTTCGCCGCGACCCGCCGCGAAGCGGAGCAGGCCGGCTTCAGGCCCTGCAAGCGCTGCCGGCCGGACCGGCTGGTCATGGGCGATATTGCGGCGCGACTTGGCGCGATTGATTGGCTGAGGGTGGAAATAGCGCTCGACGCCCAAGGCTTCGCCCATCTCGGCCGCCTCGTCGCCGAGGAAGAGGGCGCGGCGCTCGCCGCCGCTTTTGCGCGCAAGGACGGCTTTCGCTCGACCGTCGACATGGCCCGGCACGGATTTGGCGCCGGCTTGTACCGCTATTTCGCCGGAGCCTACAAAACCCGCGACGAAGCTGAAGTTGTGCGAAAAGAAGTGGAGTCAAAGGGCTTTCCCTACGCGCTGATCGTTGATTTAGAGGAACAACGGGTGCTTTGTGGCGCTGGATGCCCTTATTT
>JBGSNB010000404.1:0-1532 GCA_041739835.1 Parvularculaceae bacterium
ACGCTGATCGCCGGGCTCGCGGTCGCGCCGAAGGCCGATGACCGGCTGACCGGCAGCGGCCTCTTCGTCATCAATCCGCCATTCGGACTGGCCGACGCGCTTTCAGAGGCGCTGCCATATCTCGCCCGCCGGCTGGCGGCGCCCGCCGGCAGCTGGACGCTCGTTGAAACCGAGAAAGGAGACGCGATGCGCAACCTCCGCGGCGACGCCTGATGCCGGTCCCGACTTGCCGAACACCGGCGTCGCCTTTAGAAGCCGCAGCCTTCGGCGATGGAGAGGTGCCAGAGTGGCCGAATGGGCCGGTCTCGAAAACCGGAGTGCGGGCAACCGTACCGTGGGTTCGAATCCCACCCTCTCCGCCATTTTCGTTGTCATTTCCGCTGAATAGACGGACCACGCCGCGCCGTCGGAGGTCGAACGCATGACCGGCAAGCCACTCATTCTCGCCATCGATCAGGGAACAACGTCGAGCCGCGCGCTCGTCTTCGATGCAGACGCCGCCATCGTCGCGGTCTCGCAGGCCGAATTTCCTCAGATCTACCCGCAGCCGGGATGGGTCGAACACGACCCTGAAGCGATCTGGTCATCGACGCTTCAAACGGCGCGCGACGCTATCGCCAAGGCCGAAGCGGCCGGCGGGCGCGTCATCGCGATCGGCATCGCCAATCAGCGCGAGACCACCGCCGTCTGGGACCGCAAGACCCTGGCGCCCCTTCGCAACGCCATCGTCTGGCAGGATCGCCGCACCGCGGATCTTTGTGCGGCGCTGAAAAGCGCCGGGCGGGAAGCGGAAGTCCGGCAGAAGACCGGCCTGCTGCTCGATCCCTATTTCTCCGCGACCAAACTCGCCTGGAGTCTCGATCATGTCGACGGCGCGCGGGCGCGCGCCGAGAGGGGCGAGCTTGCATTCGGGACGATTGACAGTTTCCTGCTCGCGCGATTGACCGGCGGCGCGCACCTCACCGATGCGACGAATGCGAGCCGGACAAACCTCTTCAACATTCGTGAAAACCGGTGGGACGACGCGTTGCTGGACATTTTCCGCGCGCCGCGCGCGGCGCTGCCGGAAGTTCGCGACAATATGAGCGAATTCGGCATGACCGCGCCCGGGATTTTCGAGCGGCCCCTACCCATTCTCGCGATGATCGGCGACCAGCAATCGGCGGCGGTCGGCCAGGCCTGTCTTCATGCCGGCGACATCAAGAGCACCTATGGAACGGGATGCTTCGTCGTCGCGCCAACCGACGGCTTCGTGCTGTCGCAGAACCGCCTGCTGTCGACGATCGCGCGCCGCATCGACGGCAAGACCCATTATGCGCTCGAAGGCTCGATCTTCATCGCCGGCGCCGTCGTGCAATGGCTGCGCGACGGCCTCGGCGTCATCAAATCCTCCGCGGAGACCGAAGCGCTCGCGCGGTCGCTGACCTCGAACAACGGCGTCTATCTGGTGCCGGCGTTTGCGGGGCTGGGCGCGCCGCACTGGTCGGCCGAAGCGCGGGGGCTCATCTGCGGCCTGACGCGCGGCGCCGGTC
>JBGSNB010000438.1:0-2147 GCA_041739835.1 Parvularculaceae bacterium
CAGGGCTGTTCGGCGTTCGGCGGCTGCTACTTCATCCTTATCACGACACGCCGCGCGCGGCGCGGCGCGACCGGCGCGACCGTCGACTATGTCAGCGTCAACGGCGAGACGACGGAAGTGACGGCGCCGACGCCGGAGCCCTCGACCTGGGCGATGATGATGCTGGGGTTCGCCGCAGTCGCCTGGCGCATGAAGGCTCAGCGGCGCTCTTCGCTTTCGTCGGCGAAAGGCGCGCTGGCGATGTGCATCAGATAGAAAGAGCCGGCGATCAGGAGCAGAACCGCGCCGACGCCGCCGCCATTGTTGCCCAGCCAGTTCGACACGGCGCAAACGAGCGAAATCAGCATATAGGGCGCGAGCGGCGGATCTTCGCTGCGGAAGCGGTAGAAGAAAATGCCGGCCGTCGCAATGAACAGCGTCACCGACATCAGATCGTAGAGCGTTTCCATGAGCATCCCGTCGCCGCGCCACTGTTGACGCGCAATCGTTAACGGGACGCTACGGGCGTCTGTCGATTTTTAGTCGCCGCCGCGCGCCGCATCGCGGATCGCCCGGAATTCATTGGCCTCGCGCCAGTTCGGCCAGTCCTCCGAGGCGGCGACGCGCGCGCCGACCTCGTGGAGGATGTTCATCGACTGCGCCATGCCCGTCAGATCCCAGTCCGGCGAATATTCATCCGTAGGCTGATGATAACGGTTGGCGGTGTAATCCTCGCCCGCCGCGCGTCCCGCCGCCTCGCCGCCGTCGACGAGATCGATGCCGGCGTCGGCGTAGAGCATCGGCACGCCCTTCTTGGCGAAGTTGATGTGGTCGGAGCGGTAGAAATAGCCTTTCTCCGGCTCGGCGTCGGGGCGCAGATATTTCCCCGCGGCTTGCGCGACTTCTTTCAGGATGTCCTGCAGTTCGGACGCGTCATAGCCGACGACGATCATGTCTTTCGTCGGCGGCAAAGGGAGCACCCCGTCGATATTGATGCCGCCGACGATGTTCTTCAGCGGCGCCGGCGGATTTTCCGCCATATAGGCGGAACCGAGGAGGCCCGATTCCTCCGCCGTCACCGCCGCGAACAGGATCGAGCGGCGCGGCCGCTCGCCCGCCGCGAATTTCTCCGCTATTTCGAGGATCGAGGCGACGCCGGTCGCGTTGTCGACGGCGCCGTTATAGATCTTGTCGTCGCCCGCATCCGACGCATTGACGCCGAGGTGATCCCAATGCGCCATGTAGAGCACATATTCGTCCGGCGCCTCGGCGCCCTTGAGGATGCCCAGCACATTGGCGTCGCTTGACCGCTTGATCGTCTGTGCGATCTTCGCCGAGGCTTTCACCCCGTCGAGCGGAACCGCCTTGAAGCCGCGCGTCTTCGCCGCAATCATCAGGGCGTCGAGATCCCGCCCCGCCGCCGCCAGCAGCGCGCGCGCCACGTCCTTTTGAATCCACCCCTCAAGCGCCACGCGGTCCATGCCGTCATTGTTGCGCTTCAGATCGATCTGCGGACCGGACCACGACCCCTCGACGACGTTCCAGCCGTAAGCGGCCGGCGCGGTGTCGTGAACGATGAGCGCCGCCGCCGCACCCTGGCGCGCCGCTTCTTCGTATTTGTAGGTCCATCGGCCGTAATAGGTCATGGAATTGCCGGTGAAGAGCGCCGGGTCCTGCGTCGCGTAGCCTGGATCATTGACGAGGATGACGACAGTCTTTCCCTTCACGTCGACGCCGTCATAATCGTTCCACTGATATTCCGGCGCGACGATGCCGTAGCCGACAAAGACGACGTCGCTCGCCTCGATGGCGATTTCCGGCGTAACGCGCTTTGTCGCCCACACCGCATCCGTCTTGTAGGCGAGATCGCGCGTCTCGCCGTTCAGGTCGAGGCGCAGGTAGGAGGTCGCGGGATCGACCGTCGTCTCGACCATTTCCGCGTCCTGGAAATAGGAGCCGTTCACCGGATCAAGCCCGATGCGCTTGAATTCCGCCGCGATGTAGTTGCGCGTCTTTTCGCCGCCCGGCGTCGTCGGGGCGCGGCCTTCGAAGGCGTCGGAGGAAAGAATCTCGATATGGCGCGCAAGGCTCGCGGCGGTGATCTCGCCTTCGAGCGCGGGCGCGGCTGCACCCTCGACCGCCGCGACGACCGCCTCGTCGACTGTCGG
>JBGSNB010000523.1:0-2148 GCA_041739835.1 Parvularculaceae bacterium
CCGACGCCGCGCGCCGCGCCTTTCAGCGTGTGGGCGGCCAGATGCCAGTCCTCATCTGCGAGCGCCGGGTCCATGCGCTCGATCCACGCCGACGCCTGCTCGATGAAAATCGTCAGGATCTCATCGAGGAGACTCCGGTCGCCAAAGACATATTGTTCGAGATGGCGAAGATCGATCGCGGCGTTCATGGCATTGGGGTCCGCAGCTTGAGCGGATTTATCCTACGCGGCGAATTCTGCTCATTCATTAAAGGGCGAGACAGTGAGCTTAACGCCGGGTTAACTTGCGGCTATTCGCCTTGCGGGGCTTCGCTCGCCGGCTCTTCTGACGCCGGCGCCTCTTCGGCCGGCGCCTCGACAGGTTCGGCCGGGACGTCGAGCACGTCGCTTACGGTCTCGCCCGCCGCTTCCATCGCATCGCCGGTCGCGTCGATCGTTGTGTCTGTCGCCTCTTCGACGGCGATGCCGACATCCTCGACGACGGTCTCGACAGCGTCGGTCGCCGTGGCGGCGGCGTCCTCGGCCGCGACGCCGAGTTCTTCCGGCCTGGTCCCGGTCAGCCGCATTAGTCCGATGATAACTGCGAGCGCAACAGCGATAATCAGGAGAATTCTCAGCATGGTCCTTCTCACCCTTTCGAAAGCAGCCGCGACCCGGGGCGACGCTTTGAGTTCTATAGGAAATCCCCTGCACCCGGCAATCTCGGCGCGTTAATTCAAAGTAAGCCCCAGCCGCCCTTGCCGGCGCCGACCTGCGCCCGCTATCCAGTCAAGAAGTCGCGGGAGCCGCCAGATGACCGACCCTAGTATCTTCATCGGCAAAGGCGACGCGCCGCAGTCTCTGGCGCTGAAATACGCAAACCGCCACGGCCTCATTTCCGGCGCGACCGGCACCGGCAAGACCGTGACGCTGCAGATCCTTGCCGAAGGATTTTCGCGCGCCGGCGTCCCGGTATTCGCAGCGGACGTCAAAGGCGACCTGGCGGGCCTCGCAATGCCTGGAACAATGAAAAACTTTCTTGTCGAGCGGGCGGCGAAGATCGGCCTTCCCGACTACGCGCCCGCGGCGTTTCCTGTGGTCTTCTGGGACCTTCATGGCGAACAGGGATGCCCGATCCGCGCAACCATCTCGGAAATGGGACCGCTGCTGCTCTCGCGCCTACTCGACCTCAATGAGACGCAGGAAGGCGTGTTGACGCTCGCCTTTCGCGTTGCAGACGATGACGGCCTGCTCCTCCTTGACCTCAAGGATCTGCGCGCGCTGCTCGTCGACATCGCCAACCGCGCAGCGGAGCTGACGACCAAATACGGCAATGTCGCCAAGGCGACGGTCGGTTCGATCCAGCGGCGGCTCCTGGCGCTTGAAGAACAAGGCGCGGAGAAATTTTTCGGCGAACCCGCGCTCGATTTGGCGGATTTCATTCGCACCGATGATTCCGGCGCCGGCGTCATCAACATTCTCGCCGCTGACAAGTTGATGCAGACGCCGAAACTCTACGCGACATTTCTGCTCTGGCTTTTGTCGGAATTGTTCGAGGAACTGCCGGAAGTCGGCGATCCGGAAAAGCCGAAGCTGGTGTTCTTTTTTGACGAGGCGCATCTCCTGTTCAGCGACGCCCCAAAGGCCCTGATCGAGAAAATCGAGCAGGTCGTCCGGCTGATCCGCTCGAAGGGCGTCGGCGTCTACTTCGTCACCCAGAACCCGCAGGATGTGCCCGACAGCGTTTCAAGCCAGCTTGGCGCCCGCATTCAGCATGCGCTGCGCGCTTTCACGCCGAAGGAGCAGAAGGTCATCAAAACCGCGTCCGAGATGTTTCGTCCGAATCCGGCTTTCTCGACCCTCGACGTCATCACGCAACTAGGTGTCGGCGAGGCTCTGGTGTCTACGCTTGAGGGCAAGGGCGCACCGTCGATGGTCGAGCGAACCTTGATCCGTCCGCCCGCCTCGCGCATGGGGCCGGTGACGCCGGACGAACGCGCGGAGATCATGCGCTATTGCGACCTGTTTGACCGATACAAGCATGTCAGAGATCGCGAGTCTGCCTATGAGGTGCTGACCGAGCGCGCCGAACGTCGCGCAAGTCAGGAAGCGCGGGAAACGGAGCGCCCGGCCCCGGTGGGCGGCGCACGCAAGACGCCGGCGCCGCGCC
>JBGSNB010000548.1:0-2101 GCA_041739835.1 Parvularculaceae bacterium
CGAAAAAAGGCAGCACCGCCAGGCGCGCGTCGGCGACGAGATCTTCGATCCCGCCGATCTCCGCGGTGACGAGGCCGTAGATCGCCTGCACGCGCCGGATCGGCACCGACACCGACGCGACGAGTTCGCCGTCTTCGTTGAAGCGTACAGAAGTTGCGCCGGGCTCGTCCGCGAAGGGCGACGACGCCAGCGCCTCATTCAATTCCGCTTCGAGCGAGCGTCTCGCGGCTTCGCGGCGAAAACCGCCGGTGAGGAACCGCTTCAGCAGCGCTTCGGCGCCCTGGCCGATCTGCCAGAACGCCGTATCCGCGCCTGCGTCGCTGACCGGCGCCAGCGACTGAACGACGATCTCATCTTCGCGCAGCATCACATCGTCGATCAGCAGTGCGGCGGCGTCGGCGATCACCGGCGCGTCGCCCTGATCCGGCGCATTGAAAATGCGGACGCGCCCTTCGAAACTGTCCCAGACGCGGTTGAAAACCTCGTTGACGTCGCGCTCGGAAAGCGAATGCCCGCAGATTGCGGTTTCCGCGCCCTTCGCCGGCGCCTCCTCGCATCCGGATTCTTCGACCGCCGCCTGCGCGAGAACATCGGCGAAGAGCTGCGCCTGCGCGCGCACGCCCTCAAGCTTGGCCGAGACGAGGCCGTCGCGATATTGGGTGACGCCGAGCGAGCCGACCAGCAGGATGACGAGGCCGATGAAATTGGCGAGCACGATCGTCAGCGTCAGCCGGGATACGGCGACGCCGGTGCGCCGGGTCGATGAGGATTGGCGCGGACGCCGTGCCGCCCCCTCTGTCATGCGCTGGCTCAGAACTCCTTGTATTTGTAGCCGACGCCGTAAAGCGTTTCGATCGAATCGAACTCCGGATCGACAACGCGGAATTTCTTCCGTATGCGCTTGATGTGGCTGTCGATGGTGCGGTCATCGACATAGACCTGATCGTCATAGGCAGCGTCCATCAGCGCGTCGCGGCTCTTGACGAAGCCTGGGCGCTGGGCGAGCGATTCGAGGATCAGGAATTCGGTGACGGTCAGCGTCACCGCCTGACCCTTCCAGACGCAGGCATGACGCATCGGGTCGAGCGTCAGGCTTGTCCGCCGGATGATCTGTTTTTCTTCTTCCTTGGTCGGCGATGGGCTGGCGTTGCGACGGCGAAGCACGGCCTTCACCCGTTCGAGCAGCAAGCGCTGCGAGAACGGCTTTTTCACATAATCGTCGGCGCCCATGGTGAGGCCAAGAACCTCGTCGATCTCCTCATCCTTGGACGTCAGAAAAATCAGCGGCAGTTCAGAAGACTGGCGGATCCGCCGAAGCAGCTCCATGCCGTCCATCGTCGGCATCTTGATGTCGGAAATGATGAGGTCAGGCGGCGAGGCCGAAATATCGGCGAGCGCCGACGCCCCTTCCTCATAGGTCTTGACAGTATGGCCTTCCGCTTCGAGCGCGATTGAAACCGAGGTGAGGATATTTGCATCGTCGTCGACGAGGGCGATCACGGCCATGTTCTTCTTCCCAGCTTGCTTGTACCGGACGACTCTAGCGGGCTTTGGCAGGCGCGACAAAGGCGCCGGCGCGGCTTTATTGTGACCTTTCGCCCGCGGCGGCGGCATCGATGACGGCGGCGAGGTCGAAATCCCGGGACGTGAGGCCGCCGGCGTCATGCGTCGTCAGCGTGATGTCGACCCGGTTGTAGACGTTGACCCACTCCGGATGGTGATCGGCTTTTTCCGCCGCCAGCGCAACGCGGGTCATGAAGCCGAAGGCGGCGTTGAAATCCTTGAATGCAAATCGCCTCGTGATCGCGCGCGCATCGGCCGCGAGCGCCCAACCGGCCGCCTTCGCCAGCCGCGCGTCGATTTCCGGCCTTTCCAGTCGCGTCGCCAATTCCGCCTCCATTATCGCCGTCGAGGCTTAACACGGCCGCCGGCGCCTTGCCGATACCGCGGAAGCAGCCGACAGTCCGGCCGGTTCCACGGCGGAGGGCGGCATGAAGGACTTGTTCCGGCGCAAATCAATCGACCAGCTGGTCGATCATACCGCGCCCGACCGCCTGCGGCCGAGCCTGTCGGCCTGGCATCTCGTCCTGCTCGGCGTCGG
>JBGSNB010000604.1:0-3852 GCA_041739835.1 Parvularculaceae bacterium
GATCGCGCGCGCGGCGGCGTTCAGCCCCGAATAGAGACTCAGCATCGCGACGGCCGCCGCCGCCGACAGGCCGGATTGCTGCAGATGCGCGACCGACCATGTGCTGACCGTAACGCCGCAGAAATAGGCGACGGTGAGGGCGAAGGCGATGGTCGCGAAGGCGGGGGTCCGCATGGCGCGCCTCGGCGGCCATTTTTCAGAGATCGCCTCGCCTTCCGCCGCGCCGATGGCCGGTGCGACGCCATCTGCGTCCTGCAATTCTCGCTTCGCGGCGAAAACAATGCCGCCGGCGATAATCGCGACGGCGAGCGCCGACAAGCGCCAATAGCCCCGCCAATCCATGTCGCTTTCAATAATCGCATTGGCGATGAGCGGACCGAAGACGCCGCCCGCGCCGCCGGCGGCGAGATAGCCGCCGATGGCGACGCTTCGCCATTGCGGCGCAACTGACCTGCCGACAAGATATGTACCCGGCACATTCGCGAGAAGGGCGAAACCCGCGCCCAGCATCGAGGTCGCGACAAGGTAGGAAAGAACGCCGCCCGTTCCCGCCAGCAACAGATAACCGCCCGTCATGACAAGACCCGCAAGCGCATAATGGAGGCGCGGTCCAAGGCGTTCGAGCGATTTCGCCGCAATCGGGCTGAAGACCCCGGTGAGCAGCGCCAGCATCGTGAAGCCGAGGCCGGCGGTTCCCCAGTTCCAGCGAAACTCCGCGATCATCGCCGGGAGCACGACGCCGAGCGAGGCGAATGTCGTCGCCGTGATCAGGAAAAAGACCGCGCCGAGTGCGATCGTCAAAGCGAGGGGACGCAGCTGCATTGGGCGATCCTAAAAGGCGGCTTTGAGCGTGAAGGCGAATTCCCGTCCGCGCCCTGGCAGGACGCCGACCTCCTCGTAGACATTCTGCACCGGGATGAAGTGCCGCTTGTCGAACAGATTATCGACATGGATCGTCACGACGAGGTTTTCGTAACCCCAGAACAGCGACGCCTTGCCGAGCGCATAACGGGGGAGGCGAATGGCGTTCGCGATCTTGCCGCCGGTCTCGCCGACATAAATGACGCCCGCCGTTGCGCCGAATTCGCCAAGGTCAGTTCGCGGCGAAGTATAAGTGAGGAATCCGGACGCCATCACATCCGGCGTCGTGCGGCGCTTGTAGCCGTTCTGCAATTCCGGCAGGCAGCTTGCGTTGAGCGCAGCGAATAGGCCGCCATATCCGTCCGGCGGCGTAAGGCCAAGACGCGACGGGGGCAGCACGATGAACTCGCCGTTTCCGGAACCGCATGGGCCGGGCGCGCCGATACGGGCTTCCTGAATCGTCAATGCCGATGTCAGGTTCCAGGCGTCGCTGATAAGGTATTTCAATTCGGCTTCGACGCCTTTTGATGTTTCTTCGTCGAGATTGCCGAATGGGTCGCTGCGCCGGCGTTGCTGTCGATAGGCGGCGAGTGACGCGAACAGATCGCCGCGACCGGCTTTGAGGCCGAATTCAAGGAGACTGGAATCGGCGACGAAATTGCGTTGGGCGATACGGTCAACCTCGATCCCGCCGCCGTCATTGGTCTCCAGCGCATTGTTTTCAGCCAGGGTGGCATAGGCGATGACGCCGCCGAGGTCGTAACGAAGCGAGGCCTCATAGCTCGTCTTGAAATCGTTGTCCTTGAATGTCGTAAAACCAAGCGCCGGATTGAATATCGTCGCGCCGGTGTTGATCGCTTCGGCCGTGAAGCGATCGAGACGAAGGCTTGCGAGAAGCGACAGGCGGTCGGTCAAAGCGACATCCGACACCGCAAAAAAAGCAAGGTCTGTGGTCGTCGAGCGAAGATCGGTATCCCACCCGATGCCGTTGGGCTCCAGGCTGAACGGATCGTCGAAAATGTCGCGGCCCGTCGCCCCGACGGTCAGGTCCCGGCGGTCGACAACGAGGTAGCCTGAGAGGAATGTCTGGTGGGTCTCGTTCTCGTACCGACGCCATGACAGGCCAAGGATCGTGTCAAACGCGACGCCGCCGATCGAAAACGGCGCCTCGTAACTGGCGCGGAGTTCGAAGACATCCGCGATGTATTGCGCGGCGAAGCCATAGCTTTGATAGAGATCTCCATCGAGAGAATCATAAAACGCCTGTAGGCGCAGTCTCTGGTCGATGGCGGTCTCAATCGTCAGGTCGGCGTAAGCGGTCGCGGTCTCCGCATCGGCGATGTCGCGATCGGAAACAAACACCGACCGCGGATCAAGCATCGCGGTTCCGACATTCTGGTCGAGGTTGAACGCCCCATTGGGGAAGACGCCGAAATCGATGAACTGGCGAATGTTGGACGATCCGAAAAACGAGCCGACAGCCGCGTCAACCTCGTCGGGCGTCAGTTTCCCGTCGCCGTTAAGGTCTCGAAGTTCGGTGTCGGCGCCGGTGATATAGGCGCCGTTGTCAATCAGATCCTGCGTCACCCGGTTCCAGCCGAGCGTCTGCTTGTAGCCTTTGGAGGCGTGAAATGCGCCGCCGACCTCGAGCGAAAATCGGTCGGTCTGCGACAGCGT
Source organism: Parvularculaceae bacterium (assembly GCA_041739835.1). GTDB lineage: Bacteria > Pseudomonadota > Alphaproteobacteria > Caulobacterales > Parvularculaceae > Amphiplicatus. The sequence continues at coordinate 2,539 of JBGSNB010000604.1, forward strand.
AAGCGCGCTTTGGACCAGCACGCGTTCGGGTTCGATACCGCGATAAAAGCTGTTCGAATTTTCGTATTCGACATAAGCGAAGGCGCCGGCGTCGCGGCCGCCGATGTCGAAGGCGACGCCGGCGGCGGCTTCCAGCATGCGCTTGTCATAGGTGCCGATCGTGCCGCCGACTTCCAGCAACCGACCGCGTTCGCCGATCTGCTTTTGCGTCAGGGCGGTCAGCGGCGTCACATTGACGAACCCGCCGACACGGCCCGCGCCATAAATCGCCGGCGTCGGCCCGCGCACGACTTCGATCCGCTCGCTGGCGCCGATCGGCGTCGGGAAGGTGCCAGGATTTTCGACGCGCTTGAAGCCGCGGAAGAAACTGTCGGCCCTGGCGCCGCGCAAGGTGACGCTGCCGGGGACCCCGAAGAAACTCCCGGTGAATGTGCCCGGCGCGACGGCGGCGAGGTCGTCGACGGTTTCGATATTGAAGCGATCAATGGTCTCGTCGCTGATCGCCGAGATCGCGCGCGGCGCTTCGGCATAGGAAAGGTCAAGCCCGTAGACGGACTGGCTGCCTTCAAGCTCGATCAGTTCCAGCGGATCGGCGAGGACGATGATCTCGTCGATTGGCTCCGGCGATTGCGCCAGCGCCGATTGGCAGCCGAACGCGCCGGCCGCTGCGACAAGAACAACCCGAATGACGCCGAGCATCGAAAGCCCCGAATTCGCGAGCAAATCCCGGGGCGCATCACGAGCTGGTTACGCCAGACACGAACGGCGGCGGCGCCCGGATACAGCGCAGCCGTCGCCCGCGCCAAATGGCGCGACAACCGTGTGATCTTCTCTCATCCGGACTATGACCGTCGGCTCTGGAGTCTCACCAGATCCTGCTCTGCGAAAAATCGGCCTCGCTCGGCTCGCGGGCTGATCGGCCTTTCGGCCGAATTACCGCCGGTGGGGACTTCCGCCCCGCCCCGAAGATCTTATCTCGCGGTTTGAACCGCACGAGGGTATATAGCCGCCGCGCCCGATCGGATCAACGCGTTGGCGCAGCCTGTCAGACAACAACCGGATATTCAATGAAGGCATCTCGCCGCCAGCCCGCAGAATGGATCGATCACGAGGCGGCGTGGATCGGGTGGCCGTCGGCAGCCGATCTCTGGGAGGACAATCTTGGCCCGGCGCAGGCCGAGGTTGCCGAACTGATCGGCGCGATCTGTTTCCCTGACCCCGGCGATGAAGCCGGCGAGCGCGTGAGGGGGGAGCGCGTTGAGCTGGTCGTCCGCGGCGAGGAGGCGCGCGTCGCGGCGGAGGCGATGCGGCTCG
>JBGSNB010000607.1:0-4646 GCA_041739835.1 Parvularculaceae bacterium
GCCGCCAGCGTCCTTCGGCTCCGTGGCGCAACCGGCGCCAAGCGCGGCCGCCAGCAGTGCGGCGATGATCAGGCGTTGTTTTCTCATGTGACCCCTCCTCTGACTTCGGCGGATTAGACCGCAAATGGCGGGCGGCGACAATGGCGGGGACGCCCGCGAACGCCCCCCGCCCGAAGAATTGTCGCGCGCCAGCCTGCTTGCTAAATTACAGGCAATGGGACGCAAGCAAGGTGTAACGTCCAATATCGTTCGATTTCGCCGATCGCGACGCAAGACGGGCGACGCCAGCAAATCCGTACCGTATATGCGGCTCGTCCTCATCGGCCTTGCGATTGGCGGCCTCCTCGGGATTGCGATCTTCACGCCCCGCCTTCGCCGCGCTGAAATCGCATCAGCGACGGCGCCGCCGACCACGGCGCCGGCTATCGTTTCGACGGCGCCGCTGGGGCCAAAGCCGCCCTCGATCTCTCCAGGCGCCAAAGAAAACAGTGACGCAGCGCCGGCGCCCCTGCCCCGCGTGACCTACGCGACCGGCGGCCGTCAGTCTACGGATGACAAAAACTTCTCGGGCGTCGTCGAGCGCGTCATCGACGGCGACACGATTGATGTTGCCGGCGCACCCGCGCGGGTGCGGCTTGCCGGCATCGACGCGCCCGAACTCGGCACGTCTGAAGGAGAAAGATCAAGGCAGGTCCTGAACCGTCTCGCTGCTGGCCGACGCGTTCGCTGCGCCGTCATCTCCTATGACATGTACGGCCGGGTTGTCGCAACGTGCCGCTTTTCGGATGGCGCCGACCTCAGTCGCCTCATGACGGCTCGCGGCGCAGCGCAAAGTGATAACTACCGGCGTTAGGCGCGCATCAGCCGGTGCGTCTCACCCCTTTCACACATGCACCACGCGCCCATAAGCATCCAGCACCGCTTCGTGCATCATCTCGCTCAAGGTCGGGTGCGGGAAGATCGTGTGCATCAAATCTTCTTCGGTGCCTTCCATCTGCCGCGCGATGGCGTAGCCCTGGATGAGTTCGGTCACTTCGGCGCCGATCATGTGGGCGCCGAGGAGTTCGCCGGTCGCCTCGTCGAACACCGTTTTCACCATGCCCTCGGGCTCGCCGAGTGCGATCGCCTTGCCGTTGCCGTTGAAGGGGAAGCGGCCGACTTTGACTTTCCTGCCGGCGGCCTTGGCTTTCACTTCAGTGAGGCCGACGCTCGCGACTTGCGGGTTTGAATAGGTGCAGCCTGGAATTTTCGTGACGTCGAGCGGGTGAACATGGGGGAGCCCCGCGATCTTCTCGACGCAGATGACGCCTTCATGGCTCGCCTTGTGCGCGAGCCAGGGCGGGCCGACGAGATCGCCGATGGCGTAGAGGCCGGGAACGCCCGTCGCCAGCCAGTCGTCGACGACGACATGACCGCGGTCGATCTTCGCGCCGAGCGCCTCAAGGCCGATATTGTCCGTGTTCCCCGTAATGCCGATGGCGAGGATGACGCGGTCGGCTTCGATCGTCTCCGTCTTGCCGCCCCCGCTTGCATCTTTGGTCTTGATGCTCGCCTTCACCGACGCCTTGCCTTTTTCGAGGCCAGCGACGGTCGCGCCGGTCAGGATCTTCATGCCGGCCTTGCGGAACTGCTTGAAGGCGAAGGCGGAAATCTCCTCGTCCTCGGCGGGAAGGATGCGGTCCAGCATTTCGACGACGGTGACGTTGGCGCCGAGCGCATTGTAGAAGCTCGCAAATTCGATGCCGATCGCGCCCGAGCCGATGACGAGAAGGTTCTTCGGCATGATGTCGGGGATCATCGCCTCCTTCGCGGTCCAGACGAATTTGCCGTCCGCCTCGAGGCCGGCGGCGGGGATCGTGCGCGCGCGCGCGCCCGTCGCAAGAATGACGTGCTTTGCCCGGATCACGTCCTCGCCGTCTTTCGTCTTGACGCGAACGACAGGGGCCGGCGCGCCTTTTTCCAGCCGCGCCGTTCCCATCACGACATCGATCTTGTTCTTCTTCATCAGAAAGCCGATGCCGCCCGACAGCTTGCCCGCGACATCGCGCGAGCGCTTGACGACGGCGTCGAGATCAAAGCCGACATTGTCGGCTTTAAGGCCGAAAGATTGGGCGTGTTTCATGTTGGTGTAGACTTCAGCGGTGCGCAAAAGCGCCTTGGTCGGGATGCAGCCCCAGTTGAGGCAGACGCCGCCCAGCGCCTCACGCTCGACGATGATCACTTTCATCTTCATCTGCGCCGCCCGGATCGCGGCGACATAGCCGCCCGGGCCCGATCCGATCACCACGAGGTCACAATTCTTGTCGGCCATTGATCGTCCGTCTCCACTCTCAATCGCGCGAGACTATAGCTTGTGTTCGCCGAATTGGAATGCGCGCGACGTCGGAGAAATTATTCCGCCGCCATGCGGCCCGGCTCCTTGCGGCGATGGTCGGCGGCGCGCGCATCGGCCAGGAGGCGCGCCAGCGCGTCGGCAAAACTCCGGCGGCTGGTGGAAAGGTAAAGTCCGGTATCGGACAGCTCCGTCGCCAACGCCGCATGAAGCTTCGGCAGATTGTGATAGGGCGTCGCCGGGAACAGGTGATGCGTCGCGTGAAAGCGCAAGCCGACCGGCGCGATCAACTTTGACAGGAGATCCTCCGACGGCACGTTGACGCTGTCGAGAAATTCCTCCGTCTTCGTCACCGTCACGTCGCCGGCAAAGCGATAAGCGTGGGCGCCGAGCGTGCGAATCGAATTGACGAAGAGGATCGTCACCGTCACCGCATACCAGACATAGAAGATCGCAAGCGGCAGCATGCCGCCGGCGATCAGCGCCGCGACGCCGAGCGCCAGCAGCGTCGTTGCGGTTTCCTGCATCAGCCAGGTCTCGTCGTCGTCCTTGTTCTGCGGGTGGCGGTCATAATTCAGATCGATCGCCAGCGACGACATCCGCCGCCAGATCAGCTTGCGCAGCGGGCGGATGACCCACGACAACGGCGTCAGCACAAGGAAGCGGACGAGCAGCAGGAGCGGGAGCACGACGGACAGCAGGACATAAGCGACGCTGCGCCACGGCGCGCCGGCGCCGAACGAGACATATTCGCCGTCGCGCGTCGATCCGTAGACGCCGGGCCGGTGATGGTCGATGTGAACGCCGGTATAGGAATAGGACGGCACAAGAAAAGGCATGCCGGCGATCGCATTCCAGACCAGGCGGAAGGGGCCGAAGGTTCCCTTCTTCAGATGCGCCAGCTCATGCGTGAACAAGACCGCGCGCAGCAGCGCCAGCGACGCGACGATGACCAGCGCGATCTGCGCCGCGGAAAACGGCGCGGCGATGACGGCGCCCGCAAAGGCGCCCCAGCCGACAGCGGCGCTGATCAGGAAATCCGGCCAATAGATTTTCGCATCGGGCTCGGTGAAGCGGCGCGCGATCAGTCGCGCCTCCGCCATCGGGAAAGTCGCCGCCGGTTTGTCGGTCCTGTCGCCCATCGGGCCTACATAGAGCGGACCGGCCCGGAACGCCAGATTTCGCCGGCGGCCGGCCCGCGACCCGTCACCGCAAGGTGTGATGCGGATCAAGACGGCGGCCCGCCCGCCGCCTATAAGGGCCGGCGTGACCGCTGATGACGCCCCCGCCTTCCGGACGCGCGGCCTCGCCAAGGTCTATGGCGAAGGGGCGACGGCTGTCCACGCGCTGCGCGGCGTCGATCTCGAAATTCCGAAGGGCGAGCTGGTCGTGCTGCTCGGCCCCTCTGGCAGCGGCAAGTCGACCCTTCTCAATATTCTCGGCGGCATCGACCGCGCGACCTCGGGCGAGGCGCTGTTTCAGGGCGACGATCTCGTGCGCATGGACGATCGCCGACTGACCCGCTACCGCCGCCGCCATGTCGGCTTCGTCTTCCAGTTCTACAACCTGATGCCGAGCCTCACCGCGCGCGAGAATGTCGAACTCGTCGCCGAAATCGCCGAGGCGCCGATGCGCGCGATGGATGCGCTCGACATGGTCGGCCTTGCGAACCGCGCCGATCATTTCCCGTCGGAGCTCTCTGGCGGCGAGCAGCAGCGGGTGGCGATCGCGCGCGCCATCGCCAAAAAGCCGACCGTCCTCTTCTGCGACGAGCCGACCGGCGCGCTCGACATCAAGACCGGCATCGGCGTCCTGAAGGCGCTGCAGACCTTGAACCGCGAACTTGGCGCAACGACGCTGATCATCACCCATGCGGCGGCGACCGGCGCGATCGCCGATCGCGTGTTGCATCTCGCCGACGGCCAGCTGCGCAAGGTCGACGTCAATGAAACGAAAAAATCGCCCGAGGAGCTGGTCTGGTGACGGAGCTGTTCGCGGGCATGTCGATGCTGAACCGCAAACTGCTGCGCGATCTGTGGCGCGTCAAGGGACAGGCGTTGGCGATCGTGCTGGTCATCGGCGCCGGCATCGCGCTGCTCGTGATGTCGCGCGGCATGATGGCCTCGCTCGACACCACGATGAAGACCTATTACGCGCGATATGGTTTCGCGGACATTTTTGCGCCGGCGAAGCGTGCGCCCAATCATCTGCTGCCGGAGATCCGCGCGATCGGCGGGGTTTCCGCCGTCGACGGCCGCATTGTCGGCGGGGGCCTCGTCGATCTGCCGGGCGAGCCGGCGCCGATTAGCGCCCG
>JBGSNB010000003.1:0-8984 GCA_041739835.1 Parvularculaceae bacterium
GGGGCGCGGGTCGTCGTTGCGATGTCGGGCGGCGTCGATTCCTCGGTGACGGCCGCGCTGGTGAAGCAGGCCGGCTATGATGCGGTCGGCGTCACCTTGCAGCTTTATGACCATGGCGCCGCCATCCAGAGGAAAGGCGCCTGTTGCGCCGGCCAGGATATCCAGGATGCGCGCAACGTCGCCGACCGGCTGGGCATTCCGCATTATGTGCTGGATTACGAGGATCGCTTTTCGCAAAGCGTGATTGAGGATTTCGCCGACACCTATCTTGCGGGTGCGACGCCGATCCCTTGCGTGCGGTGCAACGAGCGGGTGAAGTTTCGCGACCTGATGGATGTCGCGCGCGATCTCGGCGGCGCCGCGATGGCGACGGGTCACTATATCCGTCGCATCGACGGACCTACAGGTCCGGAGCTTCGCCGCGCCAGCGACGCGAACCGCGACCAGAGCTATTTCCTCTTCTCAACGACGCGCGAACAGCTTGGTTTCCTCCGCTTCCCGTTGGGCGATCTGCCAAAAGACGATGTGCGGCGGATCGCGAGCGAATTCGGTCTCGTCGTCGCCGACAAGGCGGACAGTCAGGACATCTGCTTTGTGCCAGAGGGCAAATACGCTTCAGTCGTCGAACGGCTTCGACCGGGTTCGGCGGAGCCTGGCGACATTGTCCATGTCGACGGGACGGTCATGGGAACGCATCCGGGCGTCATTCATTATACCGTCGGGCAGCGTCGCGGCCTCGGCGTCGCCGCCGGGGCGCCGCTTTTCGTGGTGCGCCTCGATGCCGATCGTCGCCGCGTCATCGTCGGGCCGCGCGAGGCGCTTTTGGTGAGGCGCATCCGCCTCAGGGAGAATTCCTGGATCGGCGATGGCGGCCTTGATGCGGCGGCGCAGGCCGGCGCCGCAATCGCCGTCAAGGTCCGGTCGACGCGGCCGCCGAAACCGGCTCGGCTCGCTTTCGACGGGTCGATCGCCGTTGACCTTGATGAACCTGAAGAAGGCGTGGCGCCTGGCCAGGCCTGCGTCTTTTATTCGCCGGAGCCCGCCCATGACCGCGTCCTCGGCGGCGGCTGGATCGCATCGACCGAGAGCCGACCGCAGACGGCATGAACTGCGCCCCATGCGGGACAAGGTTGCATTGAGGACCGACTTTATTCAGTACCGTCGGCCACAGCAGGACACTGGGAAAGCGAATGGCGAAAAAACAGTATGATTGCCTGAAATGCGTCGCATATTGCTGCACGTACACGCTGATCCCCGCAAACAAGCGGGATGTGAAGCGGCTGGCGAAGCATTTTGACCTGACCCCGGCGCAGGCCGAAAGGAAGTTCACGAAGAAGGGCGACAAGGAAAATCCGCGCGTCCTCAAGCATCAAGCCGACAAGCACTTCGGGACGGCGTGTGCATTCCTGGATCAGAAAACCAGACAATGCACCGTGTACGACGCGCGTCCGCAGATCTGCCGCGATTTTCCGACGCAATCGCGCTGCGGCTATTACGAATTCCTCAAATTCGAACGGGAAGTCCAGGACGATCCGAAATGGGTTGCCACGACGGATTGATCGGTCGCGATCGGGCGCCGCACGCCTCGGAGGCGCGCTCCCGGCGGGAGTAGGTCCCGGGCGGGATTGCGCCCGAATCGAGACCTCCGCCACCCGGGCGATGGTTTGTTCAGGGGCGCCGCCGAAATCCCTCGCTCGCGCCAGTATTGGGCCCGTGGTAGACTGCGGCCAAAGAGGAGGGGACCCATGAATTCGACAACGATTAGCCGCGCGGTCGCCGTGCAGAACCTGCCCGGCGAAGAAGACCTCCGCTTCATTCGAAATTTCCACGATGTTTTTCTGAGCCTCGGCATCGCCATGTTTGCGGCGGGGCTGGGCGTCGCGACGACGATGGCCCTGGCGCCGATGTTGGAGGCGACCGCGGAAGCCGGCGGCGGCGCCTTCCGGCGGACCTTGTCGATCGTCTCTGCGGCGGCGGCGGCCGATGCGGCGATCATGTGGCTGATGGCGGAGTTTTTTGCGCGCGGCCGGCGGCTCTTCCTTCCGTCGATCGTCATCTTGCTCGCTTTTGCGCTGTTCTTCTTCATCGCCGCCGGCGCCGGTTACGGCGCGGCGCTAAATCTCGACAAGTCTTTCTTTGAACGCCTTGAGGGAGATGGCGTCATCGGTGCCATCCGTCAGGCGTCGGAATTTTTCCTGATTGTGAGCGGCGCCGTGACGCTGGCGATTTTCGCATTTTACGCACGAATGAAATTGCCGTTTGCGATGGGGCTTGGCGGTTATTCGCTGGCCGCCGCAGGCATCGCCGCCGCATTCTATGTCTGGCCGGACAAGGCGCAAGCGATCATGCAACCGGTGCAACTGGCGGCGGGACTGTTCCTGTTCGCGCTTGGCGTTTATTTCGATGCGCGCGATCCGGAGCGAAAGACGCGAATTTCCGACAATGGCTTCTGGCTGCATTTCTTCGCCGCGCCGCTGATCTTGAACTCCGCCCTCGGCATGACGGTCGGCATCGACATGCTGGCCGAGCAGCAAACCGGCGCCGCGCTTGTCACGCTGTCGATTGTCGGCCTGTTTGCGACCGTTTCGTTGCTGATCAATCGGCGCGCCCTGCTGGTCGCGGGCTTGATCTACGCCTTGATCGCCGCGGGATTTCTAATTTCAAAGGTCGGCCTTAGCGGCGGCTGGACAGTCGCGGCGACGCTCCTTGTCATGGGCGGCGCGATGGTGCTTCTCGGCGGCGGCTGGCACAGCCTGCGTCGGATCGTCGTGGCGCCATTTCCCAAGACCGGCTTGATCTCAAGGATTATCCCGCCGGAGCCGCCGAAGGAGGAGCGCCGGCGCGTCAGCGAATAACGCCGGCTTGCGCCCTTGCGAGGTTTGGGGACAGTCGGTATAGACGCCACCTCTTGGCGACCCGGCGGGGTAGCTCAGTTGGTGAGAGCGCAGGATTCATAACCCTGAGGTCGGCGGTTCAATTCCGCCCCCCGCTACCAAGTCGCGACAAATAACGCACATGACCTCAATCGATACGTCGCTATTTAGGCTCAGGCGTCCTTCCGCGTTCAGCGCCGACGCCGTGCGACCTATGGCGCCTTCTTCGCCGCGACATAATCGTCAACCAGCTCTTCGAGCGTTGGCAAGGCGACGGCGCCGTTCTTCAGGACCGCGTCGTGAAATTCGCGTATGTCGAATTTGTCGCCAAGCTTCTCCCTGGCTTTCGCGCGCAGATCGAGAATTTTGATCATGCCGATCTTGTAGGACAGCGCCTGGCCGGGATTGTCGATGTAGCGCTCGACTTCCTTCACCGCTTCGTCTTCCTTCATCGGATTGTTGGCGAGCATGTAGTCGATCATCTGTTGGCGGGACCATTTTTTCGCGTGCGAGCCGGTGTCGACCACGAGCCGGCACGCGCGCAGCATTTCGTTCTGCAGCCGCCCGAAATCCTGCATCGGATCGGTAAAACGGCCCTGCTCCTTGGCGAGGCGCTCGGAATAAAGGCCCCATCCCTCGGTGTAGGCGCCGAAAAAGGCGAATTTCTGGAAAGTCGGAACGCCTTGCAATTCCTGCTGAATGGCGATCTGGAAATGGTGTCCCGGCGCGCCTTCGTGATACGCGATCGTTTCCATCTCGTGCTTTTGCTTGTTCGCCATATCCTTCAGATTGACGTAGTAGATGCCGGGCCGCGAGCCATCCGGCGTCGGCCTGTTATAGAAAGCGATCGGCGCCGTTTCTTCGCGCCACTCCTCGACGCGTCTCACTTCCAGCGGCGCTTTCGGCAATAGGTTGAAATATTTGTCGACGTCCGAATATATCGCATCGATATAGGCCTTCGACTGGTCGAGATAGGCTTGTCGTCCTTCATCCGTATTCGGAAAGAAGTTCGACGGATCGGTCCTCAGATGCTCGAAAAAGGCCGGAAGATCGCCTTTGAATCCGACGGCCTTCATGATTTTCTTCATCTCGCCGCGGATGCGTTTGACATCGGCAAGACCGATCTTGTGAATCTGGTCGGCGGTCAGGCTTTCTTCGCTTGTCCAGAAGTCGATCTGGGCTTTGTAAAAAGCATCGCCTTCGGGCAGCGCCCAGACGCCATTCTCGCCGACGGACTTGTCGCGCAGGGATGAGACCTTCGAAATGAAAATCTCGACGCTCGACTTCATCGGCCCTTTCAGCGCCGCGGCGGCTTCATCGATGAGCCGGGATTTTTCCTTGGCGGAGATGTCGAGCTTTTCGACCTTGCCCTTGAAATCGGCGAAAACGGCCGAATCCTCCCCATCGTCAAAGGGCGCGCCCTTGATGACATTCCTCGCGTCGATGATCACGGGATCAAACGAAAACGATGTCGGGACGATGCCTTTCGATGCGGCGAGGTCGACGCCCTCGATGAACTGCGCGAAAGCGGTTTCCAGCCCCCGGATGCGAGAGATGTAAGCCTTAGCGTCCGAGACGTCGTCGATGCGATGGATGTTCTGGAGGAATGTCGCCGGAAAGGTGACCGGGTTGCTTTGGGTCGAAAACGCATACCCATGAAACCGCCACGGAAAATTCCTGAGTTGGCGCTCCTGCAGGTATTCGAAGATCCGGTAACTGACTTTCGACTGGTCAGAAAGCTTTGAGAAGTCGAATTCGGCGCGCAGCCGGGCGAGATCCTGCTTCACTTCTTCGTTCTGGCGCTGCGCTTCCGCGTCCGAGAAGTCGTCCCATTTGCCGTAATCCGGACCCTTCATGCCGAGTTGCGACTGGAAAAGCGGGCTGTTCTTGAGATTGCGCTGGAATATGTCCTCGAAAAACGCGGCGAGGCGCTGATCCTCGGTTTGCTCGGATGGCGCCGCCGCGGCTGCCTCTGCGGTTTGCGTCGCAACTGCCGCGAGCGTCGGCGTCGCCCCATTGAAAGCGAAGATGGCGGCTGACGTCAGCAACGCCTGTTTGACCCGGATTTTCATGGCGGCCCCTTTTCGGTTGCGAATCGCTAGAATAGCGCGGCTGCCCCGCCGCATTGCGACCAAGGTCTATTCGATTTCGGAGCTTCTTGCCCGATCATTCGACGCGCCGTACGGGCGGATCATCGCAAATCCGGGTCAGCCGAGTGCTTCTTTCGCCGCCGCGAACAGCGCGCGCGCCTTGTTCTCGCACTCGGTCTGCTCCGAGGCGGGGTCCGAGTCGGCGACGATGCCGGCGCCCGCTTGCACATGCATCACGCCGTCGCGGATGACGGCGGTCCGCAATGCGATGCAAGTGTCAACTTCGCCGCCGGCGGAAAAATAGCCGATCGCGCCGCCATAGGGGCCGCGCGCGTCGCGCTCAAGACGGTCAATGATTTCCATGGCGCGGATCTTGGGCGCGCCGGTCACGGTGCCGGCCGGAAACCCCGCGACCACCGCATCGACCGGATGAAGATCTTTACGCAATCGACCGACAACGTTCGAAACGATGTGCATGACGTGACTGTACCTTTCGATCGCGAAGGACTCCGTCACTTTGACCGTGCCGATTTCCGCGGATCGTCCGACATCGTTGCGGCCGAGATCGAGCAGCATCAAATGCTCGGCGCGCTCCTTTGGATCATTGAGCAGGTCTTGCGCCTGGGCGGCGTCTTCTTGCGCGGAGGCGCCGCGTGGCCGCGTACCCGCGATCGGGCGGATGGTCACTTCGCCGTCGCGCACGCGCACCAAGATCTCCGGGCTCGATCCGACAAGCGCGAATGGCTCGAAATCGAGAAAAAACAGGAACGGCGACGGATTGAGACGACGCAATGATCGGTAGAGATCGAAGGGCGCGCGCAGGAACGGCGCTTCGAAGCGCTGGCTGAGGACGACCTGAAAAATATCGCCGGCCGCGATGTGCTCTTTCGCCGTCGCAACCATTTTGACGAAATCCGACCGCGGCGTATTCGATCGCGGCGCCGCAAGCGATTCAGGGTCGATCGATTGCGCCGCATCGCGCGGGATCGCAAGAGGCGCCGCCAGATCGCCGACCGCATCGGCGATCCGCTCGGCCGCCCGGTCATAGGCAGCGCGCGCGGTCACGCCATTCTCCGGACGAACGGTCGCAACGAATAGGATTTCCTGGCGCAGATTATCGAACACCGCGATCAGCGTCGGACGGATGAAGATCGCGTCTGGCGCAGGAAAAGCCGATTGCGGCCGATCCGGCAGACGTTCCATCTGCCGCGCCATGTCATAGCTGAGATATCCGAACACGCCGGCCGCCATCGGCGGCGCGCCCGCGGGCAAGTCGATCGCAGAAGCGTTGACAAACGCTTTGAGACTCTCAAGCGGCGGCCGCTCGTCGCGGGTGAAATCGTCGATGTCGGCGGCGGCTCGCCAGTTGATTTCGGCGATTGATCCGCTTGCCCGCCACATCGCGTCCGGGCGAAGGCCGATCACCGAATAGCGGCCGAGCTTTTCGCCGCCTTCGACGGATTCCAGCAGGAACGCGTTCTTTCGGCGCGCCGCGATCTTGAGATAGGCGGAGACCGGGGTCTCCAGATCGCTGATCAGGCGGCGAATGAGGATTTGCGGCCGGCCCGCCTCATAGGACGGACGGAACGCGTCGAAATTCGGCGTTACGTTCATTGGCCGTCTGCGAACAGCGCATCGATCTGTGTTTGATTGACTTTCACGCCGACATCGTCGCGCACGGCGTTCGCATAGGCGTCAACCAGTTCCTGGCCCAACTGGTTCCCGACATATTGCGCAAACACGCCGATATCGTCGGGTCCGACTTTTTCGACATCGAAAGAGATGTCGTCGATCGCAATCACCAGTTCAGCGTCGCCGACGCCGGCAGGTCCGGAGATCGTCTCGCCCTTCGCCGCTGAAAAGATCTGTTCGATTAGCGGCTCGGTCAAGGTTTGGCCGGCGCTGCGACGGGATACTGTCTCCACGATGGGCGCGCGATTGATTGCCGCGGCGGCCTCTTTCAGCGATTTGCCCTCAGCCGTTGCGTTGCGCAGCGATGAGACGACCGCCGCGAGACGCGCCGCCCGGTCGCTGGTCCGCCACCGCGCTTCGACTTCGTCCGCAATCTTCTCGAACGGGACGACGGCGGCCGGCGCAATTTCCGTGACCGCGACGAAGAAATAGCCGGATCCGTCGCTGAGTTCGACGGCTTCGGATTCCTCGCCTTCCTCGATCCGGAACGCTTCCTTGAGTACTTCGCCCGGGATGTCGGCGATGATCTCGCCGCCCTCGCCGAAACTGAAGGAATCGACCGGTCCGAATTCCGAGACGGCGACGCCGACCGTTTGCGCGGCGTCGCGGAGCGATGCGCCCGTGTCGCGCGCATTCTCGATTTCCTCGATCGCTTCAAAGAGTTTTCGCGTCGAGTCCCTCGATTGCGTTTCGGTTTCAAGCTCGGACTTCACGTCCTCAAAGGCGCGGACAGAAGCGGGCGCAATCGAGGTCACCTGTGCGATCGTAAAGCCGAACACGCCCTTGATCGGCCCGATCACCGCGCCCGCTTCGTCGGCGGCGAACACGGCCTCGCCGACTTTCGGGTCAAGAATGTCGCGTTGCAGAATGTCGGTAAACGTGACATCCCCAAGGGCCTTCCCATTCTCCACGGCGAGCGCATCAAACGGCCTGCCGCCTTTCAAGGCGCTGACGGCTTCAGCGGCTTTACCCTCATCATTGAGCGTGATCTGGAAAATCGTGCGCCTTTCCGGCGTCTCATACCGAGCCTTGTTCGCGTCATAGAGCTTGCGCAGGACTTCTTCCGAGGCGCCGTCTTCATCGCCATAGTCGCTGTTCTTCAGCATGGCGACCGCAAAAGTGCGAAACTCCGGCGCCATGAACTGCGCCGAGTTTTTCTCGTAATATGCCGTCAGGACCTCCGGCGCGGGCTCCGGCGCGGGGGCGGCGAGATCTTCGGTGACGGTGACATAGCTGATCGTGCGAGATTCGGTTTCGCGCAGCACAAGCGAGTCAATCAACGCCTTCGGCGCCGGGCCGCCGGCGTTGAGGGCCGCTGTCAGCTGGTTGCGCAGCAAATCCGATTGCAGACGTTCTTCGAACTCGCGAATGTCGTAATTGTATTCGCGCATGATGGCGGTGAGCGCCTCATTGTCGAATTCTCCCGTGCGCGGGTTCTTGAACTGCTCATTCGTCTGGAGAAATTCGCGCACGGTTTCGCGCGGCACGAGAAGACCCATTCGCTTCGATTCCTGATCGAGCGCCGACCTGATCGCGAGCGACTCGACGATCTGATTCTGGACCCCCGCGGCGAGCGCCGCTTCCCGGTCATAGGCGCCGTCGGTCGCGAGGCGGCGATTGGTGACGAAGCGGTCGAACTCCTTCTGGACATCCAATCCCGAAAATCCCTCGTTGCCGACGCGCACCGTGTGATTCTGCGTGAACTGCCGGACTTCAGGCACACCCCACGCGGCGAAGGCGATGATAAGAAGGGCGATGATGAAATACGCGCCGACGGTCTTCATCGTGCCGCGAATCTGCCTGAGCATGAGCCGGTTCCGTTCTATCAGGGCTGCGTCGGACGCCGCACCTTCGGTTGAAATTCGGCGCCAACCTAGTTGCGCCCTTAGCGGAGAACAAGGCGGGTCGGGCGCGCTGGCGATTCTGGACAAATCGGGACCGTTCGCCTACCCGGGCAGGGCCTATCCCGGAGAACGCCCATGAAGCCGCTGATTGCCGGCAACTGGAAAATGCACGGTCTGTCTTCGTCGGTCGAAGAGATCGAGAAATTGATCGGCTTCTTTACAGGGTCGGTTCCCGACGATTGCGACATTCTGATCTGTCCGCCGGCGACCTTGATCGGCCTTTTCGCAACGGAATTCAGCGATGAAGGCTTCCTGATCGGCGGGCAGGATTGCCACGCCAAGGCGAGCGGGGCCCATACCGGCGATGTCGCCGCCGAGATGCTGGCCGACGCCGGGGCGTCGTTTGTGATCGTCGGTCACTCGGAGCGCAGAGCGGACCACGGCGAGACCGACCCGGTCGTCCGCGCAAAAGCGGAGGCGGCCTG
>JBGSNB010000023.1:0-3614 GCA_041739835.1 Parvularculaceae bacterium
GGCGGCGCGGAAATGGCGGCGACCGCAGGCGCCGCAGCGGCCTGCAGGCGCGGCGTGCGCTTTAATCCGTCGGGGGTCAGATCGAACGCCCAGCCGAACAAAAGGGCGAGAGGAAATCCAAGCAGCAGCAAGATCAGGACAAGCGAGTCGAACCAGTTCGGAAGCGACAGCGGCGCCTCGACCAGCACGGCCGCCTGCGCAATCAGCCAGCCGACCACCGCGTAAACCCCGGCGACGCGGAAGACGTTGCGACGCTTCAGTTCCTCGAACAGCTTCATGGACGGCTTCCCCTCGCGCGAACGGGACCATCATCGCGTCCGGGTGCGGCGGTCAAGCGGCGTCCACGTTTTGCGGTGCGAAATCGCCGACATGAAAATTCCCTCGCCGCCGCGTTGACTTCTCCCTCCCTTGAAAAGGGAGGGCGGGGCGGGTTTGGCGCAGCACGGGAGAGCGCACGCCAATCTCGAACAACGGTTCGTGCCGAGAGCGAACCCTCCCTAACCCTCCCTTTTCACGGGAGGGGATTTTGTCGGCGAGACTTGCGCTTTTTCTTTCTTGGCTTGGCGCGGACCGAGACGACATGGTCCCAGATATCCTCGGGATCGACGGTCCGTTCACTGACGGCGTTCATCACCGCGACGCCGGCGTCCTCGACGCTTTTCCTTGTTCCCGTCAGCAGCGGATGCCAGTCCGCGAGCCCGTCGCCGCGCGCGAGGCGGCGATAGGCGCAAGATTCCGGCATCCAGTCGAGCGCGCCGGCATTGCCGGGCGTCAGCTGCACGCAGTCCTTCACCCGCTTCGTGCGGTTCGCGTAATCGGTGCAGCGCCGCCGCTTCACGTCGAACAGCTGGCAGGCGACATTCGTCTGATAGAGTTTTCCGCTGTCGGTCTCGTCGAGCAGGATGAGGCAGCACCGCCCGCAGCCGTCGCAGAGGGATTCCCACTCCGCGTCGGTCATTTCTTTCAGGGATTTCGTTTCCCAGAAGGGGTCGGTCATCCGCCGCGTTCCTTTTCGACGGCGTGAAGGCACGCCGCGCGCAAGCCGCCAAGATTCGTACGCGCCGTAGTCCAGATGATGCGCCTTGATATCGCCAGATAGTCATGACTGAGAATTTGACGCATGCCGATGATCTGCGCCCACGGGACATCATAGGCATCCTTGATGTCCTGATCCAGCTTGATGCAGGCTTCCCCGATCGCTTGCAGCCGATAGGCGGTCGCATCCGCCAGATTTCGATCGGATTCGAAGGAAGGGAGCGACATATCGCCGATTTCCTCGGCGATCGTATCGCAAAGATCGAGGATATGCTCCAGCAGCTCCAGTCTTGAATATTTGGGGCGCTGCGCCATCAAAACACAAGGACAGCGTCACGCACGACGCGCGCACGCACCTTCGGGCGAAAGCTGTCGGCGGGAACGAGATCGACCCGGCGGCCGAGAACGGTCTCCAGACGCGCCGTCAACGCGCCAAGCTCAACAAGGCCGATGGACGCGTCGGGCGCGGCCTCGAAATACAAATCCACATCCGAGAAAGCGCCGGCTTCGCCGCGGGCGACCGAACCGAACAGAAACAAACGCGCAATGCCTGACCGCTCAAGCTCGCGGCGTCGTTGCCGGAGCCGGCGCAGGATTTCGTCCTTCTCCGGACGATCGGCAACGCCGGACGCCGAAGGGGCCGCTTCACGAGCGGCGCTCATCGCCGCTCTCGCCTTGCCAAGATCGAAATCCAGCTGCATCTCGAGCAGCGCGCGCGCCGGCAGCCCATAGGCGGATTCCAGCCGCAGCGCCATTTCAGGCGACACCGCGGATTGCGCGCCGAGGAGTCGCGTCAACTGCTGCCGACTGACGCCGATTCTGACGGCGGCGTCCGTGATCGGCTGTCGGCGCGCTTTCAACAGCTGACGCACATGGTCGCCCGGATGTGTCGCTTGCTCAGCCATGGGGTGCGCCTGAATTCCTGTTCCTGCCATCGCCGGCTTGTAACATGACGCGCGTCACGCGTCAACTTCAGCCGGTTCGCCAGCCAATTGCCCGATCCCGCAGTAAACTCTACAGTTTACCGACATTCCGCCCTAAGATGCGGCCAAACGGAGCCATCCTTGATCGACCATTTCGACGTCATCATTGTCGGCGCGGGGCTTTCGGGCGTCGGCGCCGCGCATCATTTGCAGAAGCATTGCCCGGGCAAGAGCTTTGCGGTGCTTGAGGCGCGCGCGGAGATCGGCGGGACGTGGGATCTCTTCCGCTATCCGGGCATCCGCTCGGATTCGGACATGTTCACGCTCGGCTACGGCTTTCACCCGTGGCGCGACGCGAAAATCATCGCCGACGGGCCGTCGATCAAATCCTATGTGACGGCGACGGCGGCGAAATACGGCATCGACCGTCATATCCGCTTTTCGACGCGCGTCGAGGCGATCGCCTTCGACAGCGCCGCGGCGCGCTGGACGCTGACCGCGGCGACGCCGCAGGGCGAGACGAAGCTCACCTGCAATTTCCTGTGGATGTGTTCGGGCTATTACCGCTATTCGGCCGGTTACACGCCGGACTTTCCGGGTGCGGAGGACTTCCGCGGCAAGGTCATCCACCCGCAGGCCTGGCCGGAAGACCTCGATTACGCCGGCAAGGACATCGTCGTCATCGGCTCGGGCGCGACGGCGGTGACACTGATCCCGTCCATGGCGGAGAAGGCGAAGCACATCACCATGCTGCAGCGCAGCCCCAGCTGGTTTTTCTCGCTCCCCGAGACCAGCAATTTCGCCGAGACGCTGGCGAAATTCCTGCCGCGCGGCCTCGCCTTCCGCCTCGTCCGCTGGCACCGCATCGTCTTCCAGCAGATCATGTACAAGCTGATCCGCGCGCGGCCGGAAAAGGCCGGCGCCAACCTGCTGAACCTCGTGCGCGAGCAATTGCCGGCGGGCTATGACGTCGAGAAACATTTTCACCCGCGCTACAATCCGTGGGACCAGCGGCTTTGCGTCGTGCCGGACGGCGATCTCTTCGAAGCGATCAAGGCCGGCAAGGCATCGGTCGAGACCGATGAGATCGAACGCTTCGTCGCCGAGGGCGTCCGCCTCAAATCCGGGCGGACGCTGAATGCCGACATCATCGTCACCGCGACCGGGCTTCACCTTGAGGCGATGGGCGGCGCGAGGGCGAGCGTCGACGGGCGCGCCGTCGATCTCGGCAAGACCTTCACCTATCGCGGGCTTGCGGTTTCGGGCGTGCCGAACATCGCCTTCGTCTTCGGCTACACCAATTCCTCCTGGACGCTGCGCGCCGATCTCATCTCGCATTATGTCTGCCGGCTGATCAATTACATGGATCGCAAGGGCCATGACATCGCCACGCCGGTCAATGACGATCCGGCGCTGAAGCCCGAGCCCTTCCTCAATCTGAATTCCGGCTACATCCTGCGCGCCGCCGACCGCTTGCCGAAGCAAGGCGACAAGGCGCCCTGGCGCAATCCGCAAAGCTATTTCCGCGACATCATGATCCTGAAGCACGGGAAAATCGACGACGGCGTCATGCGTTTTTCAAAGGCCGCAAGCGCCGGCGCGGCGTCGGAGGCGCGCATCGCCGCCGCCGCGGAATAGGCAGCCGGTTGTCGCGGT
>JBGSNB010000030.1:0-4535 GCA_041739835.1 Parvularculaceae bacterium
CTGCGTCACACGCGACGGCATTCCGCTGCGCGTCGTCAGCGGCGGCAAGATAGTGATGCTGGCGAAGTCGATCGCGCGCGGGCCCCAGGACCCCGCCCTCTTCGCGCCGCCGGCGGGCTATGAGGTCGTCGACATGGGCGAGTGCATGCGCATCGGCGCCGAGATGATGGAAGCGATGCGCAGCGGCAAGACGCCCGACATGGCGAAGATGGAGAAATGCCGCGCCCTAGGCGAAAAGATGGGCGCGATGATGGGCGATCGGTAGCGGCGGCGCCTTCAAGAACTCATAGCGCCTCGTTCGCCTTCTTCACTGCGCCGGCGTCGAGATAAAGCTCGCCGCCCATTTCGCGGTATTTCTCGCTCATCTGCTTCATGCCTTCCTTCGACAGCCGCTCAAGGTCTTTCTTTTCGTTGTCGCTCAATCCGTCGGCGTAATCGCGCACATCCTGCGTGATCTTCATCGAGCAGAATTTGGGCCCGCACATCGCGCGATTCTTGATCGCGCGCTCATCGTCAAGGAATTTCGCGAGTCGCGACAAGCCGGGCGCATTGAGCCGAAGTCGCAGCACACAGCGAACGGCTAATTCGTGCATTGCGCTGCGCGTAATTCGCCCTACCTGCTAACCGCTAACGACGCGCTTGGGAAATTTCTCAACAACTTCAATTCTCATATTTCTCTCCCACGAAGGAAAATATGCCGGAATCGCCACATTGATTCGATCAACGATATCGCCTTTTTCGTCTCGGAATTTCTCCAACATTTGAAATAGCTGATCGATGAGAATGTTGGCCTTGTGCAAATTTCCCATCAAAGATTTTTCGACTCGCTTGTCGAATCCGACACTCAAATGTAATTCTCCGTCTCTTTCTTCAAATTCGCCGAGTTCGACAAATTTGCTATCGATTGCGCGCTTTAGTTCATTGTAGTCCGCCATCAGAGAGATAGCGATATTTCGTGCACGAACTAACTCGATTAGATCGTTCACTAGAGAATTATGCTCTTTTTTTGTGAATATCGCGAGTTCGGTGGGTCTATGTTGAATCGGCGTTAGATTAACTCCGCGCAGTTCTAAAACCCTCGAACAATAATGTAACTTCTCGACGGCCGGTTTCCCATCTTCTAATAACGCGTCGGCGAGATGGCGATAGATGAACAGCAACTCGCCGACGCATTCCATGGTCTTATGTTGTAACGAAATCACCCGAAGCTTTTTCAGGCGCAACGCCGATATCCAGCTGAACAGTGCTGTTGTAATGAGCGAGATGAACCCGCCAACAAGGGCCCCTGCGATCGCAGCCAAAAACTCGCTCACAAAACCCCATTCGCCTTCCTCACCGCCTCCGCCTCCAGATAAAGCTCGCCGCCCATGTCGCGGTATTTCTCGCTCATCTGTTTCATGCCTTCCTTCGACAGCCGTTCGAGGTCTTTCTTCTCATTATCGCTGAGGCTGTCTGCATAGTCCCTCACATCCTGCGTGATCTTCATCGAGCAGAATTTGGGCCCGCACATCGAGCAGAAATGCGCGAGTTTGTGCGCTTCCTTCGGCAGGGTCTGGTCATGGAAGTCCCGCGCGGTGTCGGGGTCGAGCGACAGGTTGAACTGGTCTTCCCAACGGAAATCGAAACGCGCGCGGCTGACCGCGTCGTCGCGCAATTGCGCGGCCGGGTGGCCCTTCGCCAGATCCGCCGCGTGCGCCGCGAGCTTGTAGGTGATGACGCCGACCTTGACGTCGTCGCGGTCGGGAAGCCCCAGATGCTCCTTCGGCGTCACATAGCAAAGCATCGCCGTGCCGAACCAGCCGATCATCGCCGCGCCGATGCCGCTCGTGATGTGATCGTAACCGGGCGCGATGTCGGTCGTCAAAGGCCCCAGCGTATAGAACGGCGCTTCGCCGCATTCCTTCAGCTGCTTGTCCATGTTGATCTTGATCTTGTGCATCGGGACATGGCCCGGCCCTTCGATCATCACCTGCACGCCCTTGCTCCACGCGATTTTCGTCAGCTCGCCCAGCGTTTCGAGTTCGGCGAATTGCGCGCGATCGTTCGCGTCGGCAATCGAGCCGGGGCGGAGGCCATCGCCAAGCGAGAACGAAACGTCATAGGCGCGCATCAACTCGCAGATCTCTTCAAAATGCGTGTAGAGGAAGCTCTCGCGATGATGAGCGAGGCACCATTTCGCCATGATCGAGCCGCCGCGCGAGACGATCCCGGTGACGCGATTCGCGGTGAGGTGGATGTAGGGAAGCCGGACGCCCGCATGCACGGTGAAATAATCAACGCCCTGCTCCGCCTGTTCGATCAGCGTGTCGCGATAGACCTCCCAGGACAAATCTTCGGCGACGCCGCCAACTTTTTCGAGCGCCTGATAGATCGGCACGGTGCCGATCGGCACCGGCGAATTCCGGATGATCCATTCGCGGGTGTTGTGGATGTTCCGCCCGGTCGACAGGTCCATCACCGTGTCGGCGCCCCAGCGGATCGACCACACCATTTTGTCGACCTCCTCGGCGATCGACGATGCGACGGCGGAATTACCGATATTCGCATTGATCTTCACGAGGAAATTGCGGCCGATGATCATCGGCTCAAGTTCCGCGTGATTGATGTTCGCCGGGATGATAGCGCGGCCCTTCTCTATTTCAGCGCGCACGAATTCGGGCGTGATGAAAGCCGGGATCTCGGCGCCGAAACTTTCGCCGAGCGCGACCGTCGTTTCTGCGTTCTCAAGCATTTTCTTGCGCCCGAGATTTTCTCGGATGGCGACGTATTCCATCTCCTTGGTGATGATCCCGGCGCGCGCAAATTCTAGCTGGGTGACGGGCTTGCCGGAAAGCGCGCGCAAGGGCCGCTGCTTCACCGGAAACTGCCGCGCCAGATGCTTTCCGGAAGCGCCGCCATTATCCTCCGGCTTCA
Source organism: Parvularculaceae bacterium (assembly GCA_041739835.1). GTDB lineage: Bacteria > Pseudomonadota > Alphaproteobacteria > Caulobacterales > Parvularculaceae > Amphiplicatus. Next base: position 2,914 of record JBGSNB010000030.1, read on the forward strand.
CGTCGCGGCCTTCATAGTCCTCAACGCCGCCGCGCGCTTTCACCCATTCGGTGCGCGGGCGTGCGAGACCCTTCTCGACATCGATCGCGACCTCGGGGTCGGTGTAGGGACCGGTCGGATCGTAGACCGGGAGCGGCGGCTCATTGGCGCTCGGGTGGAGGTCGATCTCCCTCACCGGCACGCGAATGTCTTTGTGCAGCTCGCCCGCGACATAGACCTTGCGCGAGGCGGGCAGCGGCCCCGTCGTCGCCGCCGGCGTTTTGAATTCGGATTGGGGGATTATCTTGTTCATCGCGACGCTCCTTCGTGAGGCGTGTCGGCGCGTTCGAGAACTTGAGCTGCGTTCCGTCCCTACGCCGGTATTAACCGATCAGGTTCAAAGGGTGCTCGCGTGATCAACGCGATCTCAGCGGGTTCGGCCCCGCGCCCCTCGGCAAAACTTCCGATAGCATGGAGACAGCGGCCAGCCAAGAAAAAGAGGCAAGCCGCACGATGCGACGCGCTCGCGGAGATTTTTGGTTGAACCCGCGGCAACACTCCTAGACTGGCCGCTGGCGATAACGAGCAAAGGAATGCCATGACCGAGCCAAAACCGTGGACGCCGCCGAAGGTCTGGACCTGGAACAAGGAGAGCGGGGGCCAGTTCGCCAATATCAATCGCCCGGTCGCAGGGGCCACGCACGAAAAGGATCTGCCCGTCGGCAAGCACCCGCTGCAGCTCTATTCGCTGGCGACGCCGAACGGCGTCAAGGCGACGGTGATGCTTGAAGAGCTGCTCGCCGCCGGCCATCCGGCCGAGTATGACGCCTGGCTCATCTCCATTCAGGACGGCGACCAGTTCGGTTCGGGCTTCACCGCGGTCAATCCGAATTCGAAGATCCCCGCGCTCGTCGACCGGTCGGGCCCTGAACCGGTGCGCGTTTTTGAATCGGGCTCGATCCTTCTGCATCTCGCCGACAAATTCGGCGCCTTCCTCGCGCGCGAAGGCGCCAAGCGCACCGAGACCTTGAACTGGCTGTTCTGGCAGATGGGGTCTGCGCCCTATCTGGGCGGTGGTTTCGGTCACTTCTACGCCTATGCGCCGGAGAAATGGCAATACCCCATCGACCGTTTTTCGATGGAGACCAAGCGGCAGCTTGACGTGCTGGACCGGCAACTCGCATCGCGGCCCTGGATCGCAGGCGAGGAGTACTCGATCGCCGACATGGCGATCTGGCCGTGGTATGGCAATCTGGCACTGCACCGGCAATATGGCGATGCGGGGCGGTTCCTGAGCGTGGACAGCTACGAACATCTTGTCGCCTGGGCCAAACGGATCGACGCCCGCCCGGCGGTGCAGCGCGGGCGGATGGTCAACCGCAGCTGGGGTGAGCCGGAGATGCAATTGCGCGAACGGCATGACGCCTCGGATTTCGAGACGCGGACGCAGGACAAGATCGGCGAGACCGTCTGACATCCGCGCAAAGGGGTTTCACCCGACACCGGGATCGGGCATGAAAGGCGAAAAGGAGCCATCTCATGCCCGATCCCCGCACATCGCTACTGGCCGTCCTGATCGATGCCGACAATGTTCCGGCCAAATATGCCCGCGCGATCCTGAAAGAGGTGACCAGCTATGGCGA